>REBX01000196.1 GCA_007692505.1 Gemmatimonadales bacterium
CCGTGCGGGCCAGGGCTTCCGCATCTCGGGCCACGAGTGCGGTGGCCTCGTGGAACCGGACCCCGCGCTCCACCGAGGCCGGCGGCGCTACCCCTCGGGACGCGGTGACACACGCGGCAACAAAACCCCTGGCGCCGGCTGTTGCCCACTGGCGCCGGCTGGCGAGGGAACCTCCAGAAAACCTGTGGTCACAAAGAAAAGATCTGGCGCCCGTCCCAGGCGGGTTTGCCGCCCCGGCGCAGTGCTTTTTTCGTGGGGCATAGGGGTTCAGCAGCCCGAATGGCTCCCGACCGTTTCGTGAGCGGATGAACCCCATCCGTTTTTCTGAAAGCCCCCTCACATATCTGGAATCGGGAGGGAAGAACGCTTCTGGATCCTCCCTTGGGGCACCCAGCGCGACTCGGGGGTACAAGGACGCCGTAGCCCCTTTCCCCGCTCCCGGAGGTTGTCATGTCCTCGTTCACTCGACCCCTCGCCGGCCCGAACCTTACCTTCGACCTCGCCGAGCACCTGGCCGAGCTGCGGCAGGACAACGCCTACAGCCGAAGCGGTCGCGCCGGCCGCACCCTGGCCAAGGACGGGCCCCTTCGCCTCACCCTCGTGGCCCTGGCCGAGGGTGTCGAAATCGACACCCACCAGGCCGAGACCCCCCTCACCCTCCAGCCCCTTGAGGGGCGGATCCGCTATCGTATCGGCGAGGAGCGACACGAGCTGGGTGCCGGGCAGGTCCTCTACTTCGGTCCGGGCCACGCCCGGGACATCAAGGCCATGGGAGAGACTGCACTCCTCCTGACCATCACCGGCGGGGAGAAGCCGACCGCGCAGGAGTAATGCCGGCAGGGGGACACACCCCGGTGCGGCCCCCACACGGGGTTTCCGCGTAGACTTGGGACGGCTTTTCCTGCCGGTCCTTCCAGGCATCCCCGCGACCCCCCAGTCAGAAGGTGACCTCCGTGCACTCCTCCCCCGCCGCCCTGCGCCCGGTCCGCACCCTTCTCCCCGGTCTGGCCCTCCTGGCGGCCCTCCTCCTGGCCAGCTGCAGCGACGACGGCACGAGCCCGTCGGACATCGAGGTGGGCCCGGAGCTGGAGACGCTGGGCCCCATTGCCCAGGCCGACGACGTGGCCTTCGACGTGGAGTGGGAGCCGGGTACGGTGGTGGCGGAGGAGTCCGACGTCCTGAGCGACGTGGAGGACCTCATGGTCCAGGACGGCGTCTACCGCATCGCCTCGGACTCTCCCCTCCTGGACGGCCTGCAGGTGGGAGACATCGTGGTGTGGCCCCAGCTGGGGATCTTCAACATCCTGAACCTCCAGGACGAGGGCGACCGGGTGGCGGTAAGCACGGAGTGGGCCCGCTTCTCCGATGCGGTCCGGGAGGCGGACATCCAGTTCACCCACGCCCTCACCGCAGGGTCCCGGGGCCGCGCCATCGGCGTGGCCCCCGCAGGCTCCCCCCCGGCCCAGGGGATGGGAGACGTCCAGTTCGGCGTCCTGGCCAGCGGCGCACCGATCCGAATCACCGAGGACGGGGTCTCGTTCTCCACCGGATCCGACGGCTACAACTTCCAGATGGCGGCCACCTCGGGGGGCAACATCGAGGTGGGGGTCACGGCGGCCAGCGGCGGGCTGGAGGCCTCCCTCAAGGGCGTGGTGTCGGGGCTCACGGCTGACGGCGCCATCCAGCTCACCTCCGACCAGGAGGACCCGGACCCGGCCATCGGCATCTTCTTCAACGACGTCCGCCTGGACGTGGACGGCGAGGTGAAGCTCTCCGATTCCCGGGGCTCTGCCACCATCGCCCCGGCCGCCGCCATGGTCTTCCCCTTCAGCATCGGCCCCATCCCGGCCTTCGTCGCCGTGGGCACCCGCTTCCAGATCCGGTCCTCCATCAGCCGGGTGGACACGGAGCTCTCCGCAACTGCGGGCTTCTCGGCCCTGGGCGACGTCGCCGTGGGCCGGAATCCCGACGGCGCCTTCGCGGCGCAGGGCGAGCTCCGGAGCTTCGACACCTCGGGCCCCGACTGGAGCTTCCAGGCCTCCAACACCTCCGGGATGGGCTTCGACTTCGACGCCCCTCGCATCACCTTCGGCCTGGGCCGCCCGGGGCTCAGCCCGGTGGCCATCTACGGCACCCAGAGCGCCGAGCTGACCTTCAACGTGGTCTTCAACACCGATGCGGAGTGGTGCGTGAACGCCTCCACCAATGGCGCCATCACCGTGGGGGGCGAGATCAACGCCTTCGTGTGGTCCGCCGGAACCCAGCGGGTCATCGCCCAGCGGGACGGAGCCAGCCTCCAGGAGGGCCCCGGATGCTCGTCCGGCGAGCTCCCCTACCTCATTACCCCCGCCTTCTGACGCCGAAAGCAAAACCTCCATGTCCTTCAGGACGCTCTCCCCTCCTGCCCGTTGCTGAGGGGCCCGTCCGAAGGCTGCGACCGGACCGGAGCCGACGACCGATCGAGGTCTACCAGGTCACAAGCAGCCCGGATTCTGCTTCGATGCCGGCCCCCTGTCCATTGCGGTTGCTGGAGATGGCGCTGAGCTCGACATCGGGCGGATGGAGGCCCTCCTCCGAATTGCCCCAGCAATGGGCCCGCCCATCCCTGTCCAGGGCACAGGCCAGCGTGCTGTTGTACGCGACGGCCTGAAATGCACCTTCCGGTGGCTCGCCCATTCCTCCTTCTCCCTGTTCCCGACCCCAGCAGGCGAGGGAGCCGTCGTCGGAGCGGACGGCGCAGCCGCCGTATTGCCCCAGAGAGAGATCCACGAAGGAGCCCGAGGGTGGGTCGGACATCTCCAGGCGATCGTCACCCCAGCAGTGGATGCTCCCGTCGCTGTCGATCCCGCAGAAGTTGGTCTGTCCACCGGCGAGGCGCGTGAAGCTCCCCTGCGGAGGGGTCGCCACGTCGGGGCGCTCGTCGAAGTGGTCCGTGAACCAGAAGCAGTGGATCCGGCCGTCGTCGTCGAGGCCACAGGCAGAGCGGTCCCCCATGGTGACGCTCTCGAATTCCACGTCGAAGTCGCCGTCCACGCTGGCCGTCCAGTCTTCGTCGTCGACGTGCATTCCCCAGCAATGCAACTGCCCGTCTTCGGCTCGCAATCCGCAGGAGGTCACGTTCCAGGCGTCCACGTGGGAGAACTCCACTTCCTGGTACTCTTCACGAACCGGGCTCCCACAGGAGGCAAAGGTGCCATCCTGGTGGTCATAGCTGTAGACGCCACAGTTGTTGATCCCCGCTGCCAGGCTCGAATAGCGGCGCACCGGCCCTTCCTGCTCCGCCTGGTCGCCAGTACCCAGTGCGTCGGCCACCTCTGCCTCCCGCTCGTCCGGGGAGTCACAGCCGATGACGGACACCGCCAGAGCCACTGCACCGATCACCATCCACGACGTCCATCTCATGATCATCGTCTCCCTTGCCCGGCCGCCCTCCGAGACAGTCGGTGCATCCAAGAGGAATCAAGAGCACAGGAACGTCGTGAACGAATGGACGCAGACGCCGTCCCGACTCTTCGAAACACCGGGGCCATCATATGGAGGCCCATGTCGGGAGGGCAAGAAAGATCAGGTCCCGCCCTCGGGCACCATCCGCACGTCGAACTCCAGCCGGATCTCGTCCCGGATGCTCAGCACCGAGCCCACCGACGGCACCTCCAGGTCGAACTCGCCAAAGGTGAAGCTCGTCCGGGCCTGCCCCAGGATGGCGCCCTCCCAGAACTCGAGCTCCGCCGTCCACTCCACGGGCCGCGTGGCGCCCCTGAGGGTCAGGTCCCCCTCGATGATCACGGTGGCCTCGCCGGACTCGGGCAGGGGCACCGGGAGCTCCCGGATGTTCGTGGGCACGAAGATGGCATCCGGGTGGGCCTCCGTGTCCAGGGTACGCCGCCTGAGGTAGTTGTCCCGCCGGTCACTGTCGCTCTCCAGCCCGTGGAGGTCGATGAGGAAGCGCGAGCCCTCCGACACCACGTCCCCCTCCGACGTCAGCATGATCCGACCCTGGATCCCCCGGGTGACCCCCACCGCATCGTTGGGGAAGTCCAGCCGGGCCAGCTGCTCCCGCACTCGGTAGCGGGCTTCGTTCCCCTCTTCCGCCACCACGAAGATGAGGGTGTCGGCAGCCGCAGCGGGCTCGGGGACCAGTGCAGCCGCAGCGGTCCCGGGGACCAGTGCAGCCGCAGCGGTCCCGGGGACCAGGGCAGCCGCCGGGGAGTGGCCCCAGGTCGCGGCGTCTGCAGGTCCCGCAGGAGCCAGGGCGAGGACCGTGGCGGCAGAGGCAAGCAGGAGGAGGGAGGCTCGAAGTGGGCGCATGGGGCAGACCTGGGAGTGAGATGGGTACGGGAAACCGGGACCGTGGAGCGGACCGGGCAGTCGGGGCACCGGCTCGGCGTCATCCCCCCAGCCGGGTCCAGCATGTGACGCGGGTCATCCCCTCAGGACCCTCTTCGTCCCGAAAGCGTTCCCATCCCTGCCCCCGAAACGGCCCATCCAGGTCGGGCAGCCTCCGGGCCGACACGTCCGTGGTGGCCCGAAATCCCCGGTACAGGAGCCACAGGAGCGCCCTCTGCCGCACCCGACGCCATCCGGCAGGAAGCGTCTCCGGTGCCGCCAGGTCCGCCACCACCCAGTGCCCCCCGGGCGGCACCCGCGCCTCCAACTCCCGGACCACTCGCCCCAGGGTGTCGGGCTCGAAGCAGTCCAGGAAGAAGGAGGTCACCACGCCCTGCACCTGCGGCGGGAGGCAGGGAGAGGGCGCCCCGGGCGCCGCCGGTGCACCGGGCAATCGGGCCTGCACCCACTCCACCTCCGCCAGGGGAGGGGTGCTGCCCCTGGCAGCCAGCCGACTCCGTGCCCGACGGAGCATGGCCGGGCTCGAATCCAGGGCCACGAACCGGGCACCGGGCATCTCGGCGACCAGCCGGGCCAGGCCCCGGCCGTTCCCCACACCGGGCACGAGCCACGGGAGCTCCGAATCCGGGGCAGCGCTCGTGTCTGCTCCGGGGCCCGTGGCCGACGGGAAGCCCGCCCCTGCGGCCACCTCTGCGGTCATGCGGGCCACCTGCTCCCGTGTGCGCTCCAGCCGCCGTCCCAGGGCCAGGTGCTCGAGCCCCGAGTATGCGGGGGCCCAGAACTCCCAGCCCCTGGCCCGTCCCGCAGGGGTCGTGGTCGTTTCGGGCCGGGGCGTCGCCTCGGCCTGGGGCGTCGTCTCGAGCCGGGGTGTCCTTTCGGGCCGGGGAGGGGAGGTCATGAAGGGGCCAGGAGTCCCAGCGCCACGAACCCGGCCAGGAGGAGGCCATCGGCCACCATCCCGGCCCGGTCCGCAGGGGGTGGGCCCGGGGCCCTCCCCGTGGCCCTCCCCGCGGTCCTCCCCGGGGTCCTCCCCGCGGCCGAGTTCCTCCGGTGCCGCCGGAGGTGGAGGAGGTTCAGGAGGATTCCCAGGGCGGCCAGCCCCAGGGCCAGCGCCGCCCCCCGGCCTCGAAACACCGAAGGCCCTCCCATGGCCAGGGGCCACCATGCCAGGGCCAGGGTCAGGACCAGGGCGGTGACGGGGGCCTTCAGTCGGTCCGCACGGGCCGAGATGCGCCTGGGCCACCCCAGTACGTAGAGGGCGGCGACGAGGGCGACCCCGGCGCCCATCTGGAGCGCCGCAGCCGGGAGGAGGACGGCCCCGCCCAGGACCAGGAGGATGACGCCGGCCAGCCATCCCATGGTGAGGAGTGTGCGGCGGCGGGCGTGGAGGGCGTGGCGGAGGGTGCGCCTCCGGGCCTCGGGGGTCCGGCGGACATCCACCAGGCGGTCTGCCGTGTAGCCCAGCCAGATCCCGGCCCCCAGGCAGATGGCCGCCTCCGGCGGGAGGGGGATCCCGGTCCAGCGGGCCACGGCCCACTGGCCGGCCACCAGGACGAGGGCGGCCCCCAGGGAGAAGGCGTGGGCGGAGGCAAGCAAGGACGCGGGGGGACCGGGACGAGGGAGAGCGGGTACCGCCGAACCGACACCCAGCACGGAGTCCCCCGGGCGAACCCCCGGCGGGCTCCCCCGTTCCCCCGACCCGGGCTCGTCATGTCCCTCGTCAGCATCCTCAAGCGCTCCGGCCCCAACGGCTTCGGCTACGGCTCCACGGCCGCCCAGGTCACCGAGGGGCTGGACCTCTCCGGCCGGACGATCCTCCTCACCGGGTGCAACTCCGGCATCGGGCTGGAGAGCTTCCGGGTCCTGGCCGCCCGGGGGGCCCACATCGTGGCCGTGGCCCGAACCGCGAAGAAGGCCTCCGACGCCGGGCTCGAGGTGGGGGCCCGGGGCCGCTTCACCCCGGTGGCCTGCGAGCTGGCGAACCCGGCCTCCGTCCACGCCGCAGTGGAGCAGATCCACCGGGACGGGCGCACCCTGGACGTCCTCCTCCTCAATGCCGGCATCATGGCCCTCCCCGAGCTCCGCACGGCCCACGGCTACGAGCTCCAGTTCTTCACGAACCACGTGGGCCACGCCATGCTCTCGGAGGGGCTCCTGGACCTCCTCTCGGACGACGCCCGGGTCGTGGTTCTGAGCAGCACGGCCCACACCCGGGCCCCCGAGGGAGGCATCGACTTCGACAACCTGGACGGCTCCCGGGGCTACGACCCCTGGACGTTCTACGGCCAGTCGAAGCTGGCCAACCTCCTCTATGCCAGGGAACTGGCGGAGCGCTTCCAGGGAACGGGGCGCACGGCGAACGCCGTCCACCCGGGGGTCATCCGCACGAACCTCACCCGGCACCTGAAGCCGATGCTGGCCCGGATCTTCGGGCTCCTGGGGCCCATCGCCCTCAAGTCCGTCCCCCAGGGGGCCGCAACCCAGTGCTACGTGGCGGCCCACCCGGGGATGACCGAGAACGGGGCCTACTGGGCCGACTGCAACCCCGCCGAGAGCACGCCGGAGGGACAGGACATGGAGCTGGCCCACAAGCTCCGGGAGCGAACGGAGGAGATCATCCGCCAGGTGTCGCCGTCAGCCTGACCGCTCTACGTTGGCCACTGAAGGCTTCAAGTCATCCCCGACGATGGAGGTGGTCCATGAGGAAGACGGTCGCGCTGGGGCTCCTGGCCCTCGTTTCGGTGTCCGGGTGCGGAGGGGAGGAGGGCTCGTCCCCCGACGACCCGGAGGGCGCCGCCGCCGATGCCGCCGAGGCGGCCGAAGTCCAGGAGCAGCCCCGGCCCGAGCTCCCCAACGACGCCCCCGGGTGGCTGGTGGAGCTGGCCCACGGCGACCCCCTGGCCGAGCCCCAGGCCCTCTCCCTCTTCGGGGACCCCCTCATGGCGCAGGTGGACGAGTCCGGGCGCATCGCCGCCGCCGACGAGGCGCTGGCCGGGGACCCGTCCGATCCGGACCTCCTCGTCGCGGCAGGACGGGAGCGCCGCCATGCCTGGCAGTACCGGCAGGCCATCGAGCTCTACTCCCGGGCCATCGACGAGGCCCCGGAGGACTGGCGGGCCTGGCGCTTCCGGGGGCACCGCCACCTCTCCCTGAGGGATTTTCCGGCCGCCGTGGCGGACCTGGAGCAGGCCCGGGAGCTGGCCCCCATGAACTGGGACGTCTCGTACCACCTGGCGCTGGCCCACTTCCTGGAGGGCGATTACGACACCGCTGCCGACGAGTACCTCCGCTGCCTGGCCCTGGCCGAGGACGAGGGCGCCCGGGCAGCGGACCGGGAGGACGGGGCCCGGAGCTGTGCGGCCAACGCCGCCGACCCCGAGTCGCTGGTGGCCATGGCGGAGTGGACCGTGCGGGCCCTCATGCGGGCGGGCCGGGACGACGAGGCCCGGGAGGTTCTGGCCGCCGTCCCCGACGACCTGGACATCCAGACGAACGTGGCCTACTGGCACAACCTCCTCCTCCACAAGGGACTCATGGACGAGGAGGCCCTCCTGGAGCCCGCCGAGGATGCCGGGTACCGCCTGGAGACGGTGGGCTTCGGGGTGGCGAACCGGTGGCTCGCCCAGGGCGACACGGCCCGGGCCTCGGAGCTCCTGGAGCGCCTCATGGACGACGAGTGGTGGCCCGGATTCGGCCGTATCGCCGCCGAGGCGGAGCTCTTCCGACTGACGGGGAACGGGAGCTGATTCTCCCGGGAGGGCTCCAGCCCGAGCCGGAGTGTTCCAGCCAGAGTTCCTGAGTCCGGGGGGAGTCGGCGAACACGAGGTTTGTAAACCTGCGCCGCGGGTGCACTTGCGGCCGACAATGAACGAAATCGCACCCGCAGGAGGCAGGCACGGGTTGCGTGTGCACCTTGGCCCATTATTGAACGAAAGTGCACCCGCAAGCTTTTTTGGGGCGGGGCCTTTCCGAACCTTGCCACAGGGGACAGGGGACAGGGGACAGGCGACAGGCGACAGGCGATGGGAGACGGAGATCGGGGCCCGCCAGACCGGACGGGCAGCCTCGGTCATGGGGGGTTATGAGTGATTTGTATAATCCTGTTGGTGAGTGACCCGGAAGTATTAGTATTTAATATAACCTGAGGTCGGCGAGCAGGTTGTCTATGAGTCTTTTGTATAAGTCGGCCTGTGCGAGCCTTTGGGCCATGAGTCTTTTGTATGGCCCCGATGGCGTCAGGCCGGGTTTCGGGCCCGGCGGAGGTTTGCCAGCCCGGTGCGGATCGCCGTGACCAGGACCAGGAGCGCCCCCAGCGCCGCCACCCCGGCAATGACAGGGTGGTCGGCGTACCGGGCCAGGACGATTCCGGACAGGGCCCAGGTGCCGGCGGCGCCCACCCAGGACGCTTCCAGGCGCAGGATCGTTTCCCGGAGGATGAGGGCGCCGAGGGCGGCCAGGCCCGCGGCCCAGACCACTGCCGGCGGAGCCATGCCCGGCATGAGCCACCGCAGACCGGGAACCTCACCCGACCAGCCCAGCGCCACCAGGAGGGCCGTGACGTTGGCCACCGTGGCCACCACGATCCACCCCAGGTAGAGCCCGAAGGCCAGGCGGGGCAGGAGGAAGCGGCTGCCCACCAGGCGGACGTTCAGGAGGACAAGGGTGGCCAGGAGCGCCAGCATGACGACCACTGAGAGCGCGACCTGCTCCCAGTGCCAGGCCACGATCCAGAGGCCGTTCAGGACGCAGGCCAGGGCGAAGTGGGGCCCGATGAACTCGCCCAGTGCGCGGCGTCCTGCCGGGGGGCGGGGTCCGGTCAGGCGGCCCCAGGTGGGAGGACGGGCGCGCCTGGAGGGGACGAACTGGGCCACGGCCCAGGCCATGAGGGCCAGGTAGATCGCGCTCCAGATGGAGAAGGTGACGCCGGCGGGGACGAAGAGGTTGGGATAGAGGGCGGAGAGCTCTCCGGTGGTGCGGTCGTTCAGGGGAAGGGTATTGGCCAGAGCGTTCAGGACCAGGGAGGCCGCCAGGGCCAGGGTGCTGGCAATTCTCCACCGTCGGCCCGAAACTGGGTGGGGCGGAGGAGGACGGCGGCCGGCAGGGGTGGGGTTGGCGGTCATGTCCGGAGTGGGC
>REBX01000198.1 GCA_007692505.1 Gemmatimonadales bacterium
GTTCCGCCCTGCACCATCCCCACCAGGAAGGCCAGGACCCAGAAGTGGAGGGCCGAGGTCATGAAGTAGCCCAGTACCGTGATGAGGCAGTAGACGGAGAGCCCCAGGAAGATGGAGCGCTTCGCCCCAATCCTTCCGGCGAGCATCCCGAAGAGGAAGGTGAAGGGCACGCCCACGAACTGGACCATGACGATGGCCCCGATCATGTGGCCCTGGCTGATTCCCAGCTCCGCCCCGTACACGGTGGCCATGCGGATGATCGTGCCGATCCCGTCTCCGTAGACCAGGTAGGCCACCAGGAGGAGGAAGGCGTGCCGGTAGGAGCGGAGTTCGCCGAAGGTGGAGCGGATGCGCTCCACGGCGAAGCGTACGAGCCCCACGTCCCGGGTCTCTCCGGGTTCCAGTTCGGGCACCGGCTCCTTCACCCTCAGGAACAGGGGGATGCTGAACACGGCCCACCAGACGGCCACGGCCACGAAGGAGAGGCGGGCCGGAAGCGTTCCCTCGGGGAGCCCGAACCAGCCGGGCTGCTCGATCATGGCCAGGCAGAAGGCCAGGAGGAGGCCGGCGCCGATGTAGCCCACGGCGAAGGCTCCGGTGGAGACCCGGTCCACCTCGTGGGGACGGGCCACGTGGGGGAGGAGGGCGTCGTAGAAGACGACGGAGCCGTTCGCCCCGATGTTCACCAGGATGAAGAAGCCCAGCCCCAGGAGCCAGTCGCCCTCCTGGATGAAGAAGAGGAGTCCGGTCCCGGCGATCCCCACGGCGGCGAAGGCGGCCAGTAGGGGTTTTTTCAGGGCGGCCCGATCCGTGATCGCCCCCAGGAGGGGGGCCACCACCGCCACCAGGACGATGCCCAGGGTGGTGGCGATGGCGAAGTTCCGGGTGGCCATCTCGCCGGGGAGTTCGCCTGCGGCCACGGACTGGAAGTAGATGGGGAAGACGGTGGCCACGATGACCGCCCACATCCCCGTGGTGGCCCACTCGTACATGGCCCACGCCCGGAGTTCCGGACGGTGGAGGCCCAGGCGTTCCAGAAATGGCATCCCGCCGCGATCGGGCCCGGTGGTCAGGGGGTCCAGGTTTCCGCCCGTTCGGCGAGCTCGAGGTGGGTCATGCCGGGGACGATGCCCTGGGAGTAGAGGAAGCGGATGGCCTGCTCCTCCAGATCGGTGAACCGGGTGGGGGGAGACGTGCCCTCGGGGACCCGGGCCGCCATGACGTGGCGGTCACCGGGAACGGCGGGATGGCCCATGATCCCCACGGCGTGGCCCAGGGCGTGGAGGACCGCCCGGTCCAGCGTCTCCGCGTCCAGCTCCAGCTGGAGGGCGATGTCCACTTCGGTGATCCCCCTTTCCCGGTCCGCCGTCACCCAGGTGCGGCTGAAGGACCAGGGACGGGTTTCGTCCAGCTCCCGGTAGTCATCAGCGGCAAGGGCCTCCACCACAATGTTGGGCCGGCTGGTGACGATGCGGATCTCCGGACCCCCGGCCCGGGCCACCTCCTCCACGCCCCGGCGGAAGGCGGCCCGTTCCCGGGCGGTGACGCCGTCCCCGAGCTGGAGCCGAAGCTCGGCGCCGTCGGCCCAACGGAAGCGGAGGCGTTCGTCGTCGGAGTCCAGGAGGGTGCCCTGGCGGACGAAGTCGAAGAACCCGCCCCCGTTCACGATGGTCTCCTCGCCCTCGCCCTCGTCATCCTGCTCCTCGGGCTCGAACTCCACGATCTCGCCGGTGAAGATGTTCGTCCCGTCGCAGGCCGGAAGGAGGGCCACCAGTGCCAGGAGGAGGGCCACCAGGGGCACCCGCAGGATCGCGGGGGACAGGGCGTGGTGCAGGGAAGGGGTGGACGGCTCGGGGGCCGAGGTGGGTCCATCGGTCGTCGTTTCCATGTCTCCTCCGCCGAAGGGTGGGTCGGAACCGCTCGGGAAAACTTCGGGGGGGAGCGCCCCGAAAGTCCAGTGGCGCAGGCCCCGGACCCCATACCGGGGTGTGCCCCCCCGGCCCGGGTCCGGTGGAAGGACCCCTTGCCTCCCACCCTGCCTCCGGCCCATCCTCCTGCGGTTTCCCCCGAGTCCCACCCCGAGCCCACAGGTGTGCGCACCATGACGTCACCCCAGTCCCTGTTCCCCCGGGTCCCCCACCCGCCCCTGGTCCTCTGCCTCCACGTCCGCTTACAGGCGGGCGCGCCCCACCAGGCGCAGGACGTGGAGGTGCCCGTCGACACCACGTGGACGGCGGAGCACACGGTGACCATCGGTGGCGAAACCGTCCCCTACACCACCACCGCAGGCTTCCAGCCCGTGTGGGATTCGAACGGCGAGGCCATCGCGTCGGTTTTCTACACGTACTACGAGCGCTCCGACGTGGATGACCGCAGTCGTCGCCCCCTGGTCTTCTCCTTCAACGGAGGGCCGGGCTCGGCCTCGGTCTGGATGCACATCGGCTACACCGGCCCCCGCTTCCTCTCCATCGACGACGAGGGCTTCCCGGTGCAGCCCTACGGCTTCGAGGAGAACCCCCACTCCATCCTGGACGTGGCGGACATCGTGTATGTCGACCCAGTGAACACCGGCTTCTCCCGGCCCCTGGAGGGCGTGAACCCGCAGCGGTTCTTCGGCGTCTACGAGGACATCAACTATCTGGCGGGCTGGATCGAGACCTTCGTGACCCGCCAGGCCCGGTGGGAGAGCCCCAAGTTCCTGAAGGGGGAGAGCTACGGGACAAACCGCGTGGCCGGGCTGGCCAACCGCCTCCAGTCTTCCCACTGGATGTACCTGAACGGGGTGATCCTGGTGTCGCCCACCGGAATGGGTGTGGATGCCGGGGGACCGGCCACGCCGGCCCTGTACCTCCCCCACTACGCGGCCACGGCCTGGTATCACGACGCCCTCGACCCCTCCCTGCAGAACCGGGACCTGGACGAGTGGCTCCACGAGGTGGAGGAGTTCGTCATCGAGGAGTACATCCCGGCCGTGGCCCGGGGCGGGTTCCTCCCGGAGGACCGGAGGCAGGCCATCGCCGAGCAGGTGGCCCTCTACTCCGGGACCAGCGTGGACTTTGTCCTG
This sequence comes from Gemmatimonadales bacterium, assembly GCA_007692505.1. Taxonomy (GTDB): domain Bacteria; phylum Gemmatimonadota; class Gemmatimonadetes; order Longimicrobiales; family Gaopeijiaceae; genus REBX01. The sequence continues at coordinate 3,065 of REBX01000198.1, forward strand.
AACAACAACCTCACCCTCCCCATCGGCCGCTGGAGGAAGGAACTCCTCCGGGACCGGGGACAGACCGTGGGGCGGCTGGACGCCCGGTACAAGGGGATCGATCGGGATGACGGCGGGATCTCCTATGACTACGACCCGGCGCTCACCGCCTGGAACCACAGCTTCACACCGGCCATCAACATCTACCTCCGGGACGAGCTGGGAATCGACACGGACCTGCGGTACTTCATCTTCGGCCCCACGAGTCCCTGGTCCCGCTCGCCGGACAACACCGGTGAGAACCTCCGCTCCGCGATGGCCCAGAACCCGTTCCTGAACGTCATGATCCAGGCGGGCTACTACGACGGGGGGACGGACTACTTCTCGGCGAAGTACACCATGTGGAACATGGACCCGTCGGGTCGGCTACAGGACCGGTTCCGGTTCGAGACGTATCGGAGTGGACACATGATGTACCTCCGGCAGGAGGACCTGGAGTCGTCGAACCGGCACATTCGGGAGTTCCTGGAGGCCTCCATCCCGCCGGCAGGGGAGCCTGCCATCTATCGCTGACCCCGTTCCCGGGTCCGCAGGCAGAGAAGAGCGGATCCTGGTGGTGGCGGCAGTGATCCGGGACCCGGCCAGCCCCACCGGCCGGGTCCTGGTGGGGCTCCGCCCGGCCGGGAAGCGCCACGGGGGCCGGTGGGAGTTCCCCGGGGGCAAGGTGGAGCCCGGGGAGTCGGTGGCCGGTGCCATGGAACGCGAGCTGATGGAGGAGCTGGGGGTCCGGGTGCGCCAGGTCGGGGCCGTCCTCCACGAGGCGGCCGACCCCGGGTCCCCTTACCTCATCCGTTTCCTCCAGGTGGAGGTGGAGGGCACCCCCCGCGCCCTGGAGCACGACGAGGTTCGCTTCGTCTCCAGGGAGGAGGCCCGGGCCCTGCCACTGGCCCCGGCCGACCGTGGCATGGTGGAGTCCATGCGCCCGTCGGGACGGGTGCCGGACCGGTAGGGTCGACCCAGGTGGGACTCTCCTTCCACAGGAGGCGGTGGGCGCTGCGCCGTCTCCTCCGGGACTGTCGCATGAACATCTGTTTCCGTACGTTCCGGATCCTGCGGAATCGGGGAGGGGGCTCGTGCCCCCTCGCCATCGGTCCGAAGCTGAATCATTTCCCCCCACCTTGCACGCCGCTCCGACGTCTCGCCATGTCCCGAATCGTCGCCAGTGAACGGACCCCAGCGGAGGCGCTCCCGTGAACCCCGGATCCGGTGACCCCTCGCCGTCGGGCATTCCCGAGCCATGGACCCCGGTGGTGGTGGAACGGGCCGGGGGAGGGCTGGCCCGCTTCCCGGGGAACGGCCCCGATGAGGACCGCAGGCTCCGACTGGATCGGGCCCTGACGGACGGGGTGCGGGCCCTGGACGGGGACCGGGCCGCACTCTGGGACCTGAGCACGCCGGAAGCGCCCCGGATCCTGGCCTTCGTGGACCACCCCGGGTCGGGAGGGCTGGACTTCTCGCCTCCGCCCGCTCCCGTGGGGACCCAGGTGGCAGGACTCCTGGAGCGTCTGGGGCTCCTGGCCCTCGAGGACGCCCTGCGGGAGCCCCGCCCCGGGGGGGCGCTGGGGGAGTGGCTCCAGGCCCGCTCCACCCGGGCCATGCTGGCCATGCCGGTGGGCGTTGGGAAGGGGACAGTGGCGGCGGCCGTGGTGGTGGAGGTGGCCGGGCTGCCCCGGACCTGGTCCACCGGGGACAGGGAGACCCTCCGCGCACTGGCGGCAAGCCTCCTGTCCCTCCTCCCCACCGGGGAGTTCGGTCCGGCCCGGGACCCGGAACACCCCCCATCCGAAAGCTCCCCGCCGGACCGTTTCCAGTCGGGCCGCGCACAGCCTCACCGCCCCCAGCCCGACCAAGTCCATCTCCGCCGCTCCCACCCCGAAGGTCGCCGGTCCGATGGTCCCGAGCCGGCGCTCCGGGATCCAACCCCCCCGGAGGATGAGGGGAAGCGGGTCCGGCCCAGGGTGGGGCTCGAGTCCACGGTGCGCAGGCTGGTTCCCATGGAGGGGGCAGGGATCCTGGGACTGGAACTGGCCAGGGAGCTCAGGGGACTGGGCGAGGCCCAGGACGGTTTCCTCGCCCTCCTGGAGGAGGTTCTGGACAGCGGACGTGCCGAGTCGGCCCTGGTGAAGGACGCCCGGGAGGCAGGCCGCCGCGCCCTCGAACGGCTCCGGGGCTTCCTGGACTGGACGGAGCGGGGCACCGCAGCCCATCGCCCCCTGGAACTCAATGCCCTGGTGGCAGAGCTCTCTGTCCGGCTGGGGAAGATCACCGGGGACTCCGTGCCCCTCCTCTTCTCCCCATCGTCGGGCCCCGTGCAGGTCCGGGGCGTGGCCGGCGAGATCGTCCGGGCCCTGGAGCACCTGGTCCGGAACGCACGGGAGGCCTCCCGCGTCGGGGACCGGGTGCGGATCTCTGTGCGCAGGGGTGACGGGCCTCCAGGCGCAGCGGAACGGGACTGGGCTCGCATCGAGGTGGAGGACTCCGGCCCCGGCATCGACAGCGGACTGCTACCGTGGGTGTTCGACCCGTTCGTGTCGGGTCGGGGGCAGGGTGGCGACCGTGGGCTGGGTCTGGCCGTGGTCCGGGCCGTGGTGGAGGGGCATGGCGGGCGGGTCGAGCTGCGCACTCGGCCGGGTCGCGGCACGGTGGCGCTGGTGGAACTCCCCGGCGTAGAGGCGGCCCGGACCCTGGAGGACCCGGGAGAGGTGGGGCCGGAGGGAGGCTCCCTGGGGGATGGACATCGGCCCCTGGTGGTCCTGGTGGAGGACGACCCCATCCTGTCGAGGCTCCTGGACCGTACCCTCGATCGAGGCGGGTTCGGGGTGCAGCGGGTGGAGCACGTGGATGCCGCCCATCGGCTCCTGGCCCAAACGGACCTGCCCATCCGCCTGGTGGTGGTGGAGCGGAGAGGGCCTGCCGGGGAGTCCGGGGCCGAGTTCGTGCGCCGGGTCCGGGAGGACCGGCCCGACTGTCCGGCGGTCCTCCTGGATCGCCGGCTCCGGACGGAGGACTCGGAGGTTCGTGCCGCCATCAGGCGGGAGGAGGAGCTCCCCGACGACGTGCCCGTCCTGTCTCCCCCCTTCGACCCATCCGACGTCCTGGCCCTGGCTCGTCGGCTGGTCCCATCGGCGGCGGAGGGGGACGGGGCGGTGCACTGACGCCCCGCCCCCCACGAGAACTTGCTGGCCTGCGCGGGACTCAGTCGTCCCCGGCTGCCTCCTTGGCGCCCGGGACCAGGACCACCGGACCCGTCGCCCGCCGGACGACCTGCCGGCTCTCCGACCCCATGACCATCTCCGGGAGGAAGCCCCGGCCGTGGGTGCCCATGATGACCAGGGTGCCGGCGTCATTTCCGCCGGTGGCCAGGATCTCCTCTGCCGGGGACCCGGCCCGGAGGATCGTGTTCACCTTCGCACCCGTTCCCTTCCGCTCCAGTCGTTCCCCTAGGCTATCCAGGAGTACCTTGGCCTCCTTTCTGGCCTCGTCGCTCTTCTCCGGATAGACGTGGAGGAGTGTGACCTCCTCCACGCCGAGGTCCATGGCCGCCTCCACCCGGACAAGGGCCCGCTCGGAGATCTCGGAGAAGTCGGTGGGGTGGAGTACCCGACTGGGAAGCCCCGTGCTACGAATCGTGAGGGCCGCCTCCGGGTCGGTGCGCCGAGGCTCGATGCGCTGGATCAGGACCGGGATCGGGGCTCGCCGGACCACGTCCCAGGCCACACTGCCCACGAAGGCCTCCTGGATCCGGCTCCGGCCCCGGCTCCCCACCACAATGGCGTCAGCACCCCTCTCCGTGGCCTCGTGGATGAGTTTGGCGGAAGGAGCGCCGTTGGCCACCGTGACTTCCACATCGAACCCGTTTTCGGCCAGCGTCTCCGCGAGGGAGCCCAGTCGAGACCTGACCTGGTCCGTGGAGGCAATGGCCTCCGAGACCGGGTAGGTCACGGGACGAGCCACGTGGGCCAGGATGATCTCCTTGACCCCGTACTCCTCCAGGCCGGGAAGGCCGGTGACCAGTGCCTCGGAGGCGGGGGAGAGGTCTAGGGCGACGAGGACACGACGAAACATGTAGGGCTCCTTGGCTCGGTTCGATTCCGGCAGGGTGTCGATTTCGATTCAGGCGGCGACGCGGGGGTCTCCGATATTCGGGACTCTCGATGCAGGTGGAAGGATCGTGCCACGGGGCGCAGGGGTGGAACCCGCCCGTTCCTTCCCGGGAGACGGAGCCTGCATCCCGCCCCTGCCGGGACAGGATGTCCGGGCAGGGGCGGGGGCAGGTCGAAGTGACCCGCTCGGTCAGGCCAGCTCCCGCACGGCCCGCAGGCATGTCTCCACGTCGGCCTCGTCGTTCAGGAGGCCGGCGGTGAAGCGTGCGTAGGAAGGAGAATACGGCGTAGTGGAGGCAATGATCCGATGGGCATCCTGGAGCCGGGTCACCACCTGGCGCTGGGACATCCCGTCCACGTCGAAGCAGACGAGGCCCGAGGACAGGGACATGTCCATGGGGGTGTAGAGCCGGACGTGGTCCATGGCGGCCAGGCCCTCCTTCAGCGCCAGGTTCAGCTCGTGGATGCGGGACTGCACCCGGTCCTTCCCGATGCCCATGTGGAACTCGAAGGCCTGGCCCAGGGCCCAGCGGTGCTCGAAGGAGTGGAAGCCACCCGGCGTCATCCGCCCTCCCCAGCCCCCTCCCGAGAAGGACGGGATCGTGGGGATGACCCGGTTCTGGGCCCGGGGATGGCCCCAGACCATGCCCGTGCCCCGGGGCCCGAAGATCCACTTGTGGGTCCCGGCGCAGAAGAAGTCGCAGCCCAGCGCCTCCATGGTGGTGTTCTCGATCCCGAAGCCGTGGACCCCATCCACCACGAAGGTGATCTGGTCCTTGTCGGCGCGGGCCTCGTTGGCCCGATCGATGACCTCGGACATGGCGCCGATGGGGAGCTTCACCCCGTTCTTCGAGTGGACGTGGGTCGCCCCCACCACCTTGGTCTCGGGCCGGATCCCCCGCTCCAGCCGGGCCAGGATTTCGGTTTCGGAGGCCTCCTCGGGCCGGTCGTCCTCGTAGAGGGAGATCCGGCGGACCGAGGCCCCGGACTGCTCCGACTTGAACTGGATGGACCGGTTCGTCACCGAGTGGTCGTGGGTGGTGTGGAGGATCTCGTCGCCCTCGCCGAGCCGGAGACCGTTGAAGATGATGGCCAGGCCCATGGTGGTGCTCCCGGTAACGGCGATGTCGTTGGCATCGGCCTCCACGTACCGGGCCATGACCTCCCGGCTTCGCGATTCCTCGCTCCGGTGCTCCTGCCAGCCGTGGGTGGGATTCCGGTCCAACTCCTCCCGGAAGTAGCGGATGGAGTCGGCCACGGGACCCGGGTGGGAAGCGAGGAGGAGTCCCGCCATGTGGATCCAGGAGCGATCGATGGCGAAGCTCTCCCGGACCTCGTCCCAGTCCCCGGGGGTGCGGAGCCGGGGAAGCGCGTCGGCGGCGTCGGTGACGAGGCGGGAGCCCACCGGGCTCGTGGCCACAAGGCTGCCCGCGATTCCCAGGGAGGAGGTACGGAGGAAGGACCGGCGATCGATGGACATGGAAGCGAGGCCTCGCAGGTGCAGGTGTTCGGCGATGTGCAGGTTCGCCGGCGAACGTACGCATGGCACCGGGCCGTCGCAAGCGCGCCTCCCGGGCCGGCCCCTCCGGCCACCCTGCAAGGGCGGCTATCCCCCTGGAACGGGCCGTGCAGGGTGGCCATCCCCCAGGGCCACGCCGCACATGGGCCCCGCTTCCGGAGCCGGTCCCGGGCCCGGTTCAGGGGTGGGTTGCGGGTCCCGGGGATCGCTGGACGGGTCTGGGTCGGTCCCCCCCGTGGTCCACCGCACGAGGAGGGTCCTGGTCAGGAATGGGCAGTATCCAGCAGGGAGCCCCCGGGCCGGAGCTGTGAGCAGGGTTGCGTTCCTCAGCGGGTGAAGCCGGCACAGGCAAGCCCCCCGAACCAGGATCACCTGCGTTGTGAATTCGGGGAGTATATAAAATACTAATGGCTGGAGGGCGGCTCAGCGGCCTGCCCTCCATCAGCGGCCTGCCCTCCATGTTGGTCGGGTCCGGGCGCACGCTTTCGTGCAGGGCCCGCCTCCGGACAACGTACATGCGTGCCGCAGGCGGTGACGATGTGCCTGTGGCGGGTAGGCATGTCCTCTGGCGTGTGGCCATGTCCTCCGACGTGGCGGGGGCCCATGGAGGCGGTCCGTGTACGATGCACCGAGCGCCCGGGAGGCCGACTGTTCCGAGTGCAGCTTCGTGGTGGATGGGAGGTCAGACCCGCTGTCGGGCGATCATCCGGCTCAGGAGGATGACGG
>REBX01000278.1 GCA_007692505.1 Gemmatimonadales bacterium
CTGCCCCCACCAACTTGTTATAAAGTATCAGGTCTCGTCCGGGTCCTCTCCGTCGTCGTCGTCCTTCGCGCCCTCGCCCACGGTGTGGTAGGGCTTGTCCAGGAAGGGCACGCCCTCCGTCATCCAGGCCGGGGCCTCTGCGCCCAGGAGGTGGTGGTCGAAGAACTGGTGCATCCGGATCTGGAAGTCCTCCCGGTTCTCGTGGCGGCCCAGGCTGTGGCCCTCGCCGGGGTACGAGAGGAGGATGACGGGCTTCCGGTGGAAGCGGAGGGCGTTGTAGAACTCCACGCCCTGGAGCCACTCCACCGAGCCGTCCTCGGTGCCGTGGAGGATGAGGAGGGGGGTGTTCATGTTCGCCGCGTGGTGGACCGCCGACTCCTGGACATAGAGGTCGAAGTCGTCGAAGGGGTTCGTGGCGAAGCGCCCCTGGCCGTAGGTGTTGTAGCGGTGCTGGTTCGTGCCCGCCGAGGTCCAGAGCTGGTTGAAGTCCGAGATGAGGTTCGTGGCGGCGGCGCCGGCCAGGATGGCGGCGAACCGGTCCGTCTGCGTGGAGATGTGGGCCGTGCCCTGCCCCGAGAAGGAGTGGCCGTGGAGGCCGATCCGGTCCGGGTCCGCGTAGCCCATGGCCACCGCCGAGTCCGCTGCCGCCATGACGGCGTCCTTCATCTGGGAGTGGGTGTCGCCCAGGTGGAAGGCGATGTCGGGCTGGAGGACCATGTAGCCGTGGCTCAGGAAGCGGGCGAACTGGGGCCCGGAGGCGTAGCGGGGGGTGGGGTAGCGGTTCAGGTTCTGGGAATTCTGCTCGTAGTAGCTCACCAGCATGGGCCGGGGGGCGTCGCCCGGGCTCCAGTCGTCGGGGATGGCCAGGGTGGCCTGGAGCGTGTCGCCCCGGACGGTGACGAAGTCCAGGAGGATTCGCTCGCCCCACAGGAACTCCTCCTGGTGGGGGTTCGCGTCGGTGAGCTGGCGGCGGTCCGTGAAGTCCGTGGTCCCCGTCCAGAGGTCGGGGGATTCCCGGAAGCTCTCCTGCACCCAGACCAGGCGGTCGGCGTCCTCGGCCTTCGCCAGGCGGGAGAAGCTCCGGTCCTCCCAGACCAGGGGCTCCAGCGCTCCGTCGGTGAGGCGCCAGTACCCGTCCCGCTTGTCGTCCTCGTGGAAGGCCGAGAGGAGGAGGGGGCGGTCCAGGTCGATGAAGTCCTCGTCGGGGTCCAGGGTGACGATGCGGTAGCGGATGGGCTCGTCGTCGCCGCGGGCGGCGGTGAGGTTCGTGCCCTCGCCCCCGTCCAGGGGGACGAGCCAGAGGTCATGGCGGGTGGCCAGGATGAGCCCCCGGTCGTCGGCGGCCCAGCCCTGGACTCCGTACGGCGGGACCTCGCCCTTCCGGTTGAAGGTCTCGTTCTCGAAGGAGACGGGGGTGGCGGCGGTGAGGTTCGTGTGCTCGCCGGTGGCCAGGTCGCGGGCGTGGATGTGGCCGTCCTCCCACCAGAGGTAGTGGCGGTCGTCCGGCGAGAAGCCCATCACCCGGAGGTGCTCCTCCAGGAAGCGGGTGCGCTCGCCGGTCTCCAGGTCCACCTGGTAGACGTTGGCGTACGGCGGGCGCCAGTCGTCCACCCACTCCCGGCCGTCCCGGGCCACCAGGGCCGAGCCCCGGGGAGACAGGCTCGTGTCCGTGAGGGTGGTGTCGGCGAGCTGGACGAAGCGGCCGTCCGCGCCCTCGGTGTCGGCGCTGCCGTCCAGGTGGAAGACGGCCAGGTGGGTGCGGTTCCGGTCTCGGTTCGCCTGCACCTGCTGGACGGACTGGAGGCGCTCGTCGGCCCAGTGCCAGATGTCCACGTCGGCCCGGGGGTCGTCGGACTCGGGGGGGCTGTCCCGCTGCTCCTTGAGCCCCAGGAAGACGCGCTGGCCGTCGTGGCTCCAGCGGAGGGCCTGGCGCTGGCTGATGACCATGTCCTCCGGCCAGCTGCCCTCCAGGGCCTCGGGGTCAAGCACCATGCGCCGGGGGGAGGCGGTGTCGAGGTCGGTCCAGACCATGAGGACGTTGGTCTCCTCCACCTTGTCTTCCACCTCTTCGCCCCGGAGGACCGCCAGCGCCGCGCCGCCCTCATCGTCCCACTGGAGGCGCCGGAAGGTCTGGCGGGCGTTGTGGAGGGCCCTGCGGGACCCGTCCGCCAGGGTGAGGATGGACACACCGTTCCCGTCGGAGTCGGGAGCCGAGACGGTGTAGGCCAGGTGGGTGCCCGGCTCGTTGAAGGCGAACTCGCCCACGTAGCCCAGGACCTCCTCGGACCCAGTGGCCAGGTGGCGGAGGAGGAGGGGGGCGCCGTCGTGTTCCGCGTCGGAGTCCGCCTGGCGCTTCCGGACGGCCAGGTGGCTCGAGCCGGTGGGGAAGCTCACCCCGGTGGCATCGGACCAGCGCACCTCCTCGCCGGTGGCGAGTTCCACCAGGACGGCCTCCCTGGGGATGGTCTCCCTCCGCTCCCGGAGCCGCTCCTGCTCCTCCTGCGTGGGGGGCACCAGGGCGGCGAGCCAGCGGTTGTCGTCGGAGAAGACCGGGGAGGTGGCCCGCTCCACCACCAGGGTGTCGCCCGAGGCCACGTCGAGGATGCGGAGCGCTCCGTCCGTCTCCCGCTGCCCGTAGTCGAAGGTGATCCACCGGCCATCGCCGGAGATCTCCACCGAGGTGACGCTCCGCCAGCGGTCGAAGTCGGACACCTGGATGCCCCGGGGGGCGGTGGTGTCGGCTCTAACTCCATGCTCGGCGGTGACGAGGGCGGAGGCCGGTGCGGTGGCCCAGGCGGTGGACAGGGGCGTGGCCGACGGGGGCGTGGCCCAGGACTGCACGGGCGCCAGGGCGAGGACGAACCCGGAAAGGAGAAGGGTGCGGAGGAGGCGGGGCATGTCAGGAGGGGGTCGGGGGAGAGGCGGGGCAGGGTGCCGGCAAGGTGCAGGACAACCGGCGCCAGTCTACCCCGCGGCGCGGAGGGGGACAAGGCGCCCCCACTTTACCGGCTTCCGCCGGAGGTGTAGCTTGTCGGTCCGGACACGAGTCCGGGGAGCGAGTGTGGATCGCCGCCGGGGGCCGGTTTCGGCCGGACCCATCGGTGGAGGAAAGTCCGGGCTCCACAGGGCAGGATGCCGGGTAACGCCCGGGCGGCGAGAGCCGACGGAAAGTGCCACAGAGAGCAGACCGCCGATGGCCCCCAGTCCTTCGGGACAAAGGGCACAGGTAAGGGTGAAAGGGTGCGGTAAGAGCGCACCGGTCGGCCGGCAACGGTCGGCGCATGGCAAACCCCATCCGGAGCAAGGCCAAGCAGGGACGAGGAGCTGCCCGCTCCATCCGAGTCCCGGGTCGGCTGCTCGAGCCGTACAGCAATGCACGGCCCAGAGAAATGATTCACCTCCGCCTCGGCGGAGACAGAACCCGGCTTATTCCGCTCCCCGTGACACCGGTCCAGTACGGTCCGCGCCCGTAGCTCAGCTGGATAGAGCGCTGCCCTCCGGAGGCAGAGGTCAGAGGTTCGAATCCTCTCGGGCGCACTTGGCACAGCAAGGAAGGTCCCGCCACGCCGCTGTGCGTGTCGGGGCCTTTTTTCGTTCGGGTGGTCCCGTCCCGCCCCGTTCCGGTGGTTCCAGGGCGGCGCGAACCCACGGGTCCCCGACGTTGCTCCACCCGGCCTTCCCGGTTCGCCATGCCCACCGCCCTTCGGCCCGCCCTCCTCGTCCTTGCCCTCGCTGCCTGCGGGAGTGCTCCTCCCAGTGGGGGGGAGGATCCGTCCGAGCGTATCGGCGATCCCCTGGAGCTTGCCCTGGACTACTCCCGGGATCGGGCCGGGAACGCCCTCCTGGTCTGGGTGGACGGCGAACTCGTCCTGGAGTGGTACGCGCCGGGGCGGCAGCCCTCCGACCCCCACATCCTGGCCAGCGGGACCAAGACCCTGGTCGGGGTCATGGCGCTGGCCGCCGTGGAGGACGGGCTCCTGGAGCTGGATGACCCGGTGGCGCTCCACCTCCCGGAGTGGGCGGGGGACTCGCCCCGGGCGCGGGTCACGATTCGCCAGCTCCTGAACTTCACTTCCGGACTGGACGGGACTCCCGGCCGTGCCCTGGACTTCGAGGAGGCGGTGGGCCAGGCCCTGGTCCATCCTCCGGGGGAAGGGTTTCGCTATGCGAACGCCGGGTTCGAGGTCTTCGGGGCCGTCCTCCGGGAGCGCCTGGAGGGGGAGGATCCGGTGGACTGGTTCGAGGGGCGCGTGCTCCATCCTCTGGGAGCCCGGGTCGGGGACTGGAGCCGCACCCGCGGGGACCCGCACCTGGGGGGAGGTGCGAGCCTCACCCCCCGGGACTGGCTGGCCTTCGGCCGGCTCCTCCTGCAGGACGGGGTGTGGGAAGGCGAGGAGGTCCTGGACGGGGCCCGGCTCCAACTCCTCCTGAAGCCATCGGAGGCGGCCCCGGCCTATGGGCTCGGGACCTGGCTGAATTTCCCGGTCCCGGAGGGCCATCCCTTCCTGGACGCCTCGGTTGTCGCTCTGCAGGCGGATGGGCCGGAGGGGCTCATCTGGTCGGACGGGCCCTCTGACCTCTTCATGGCGGCGGGCCTCTTCAACCAGCGGCTCTACATCGTGCCTTCGCGGGGGCTCGTGGCAGTCCGCATGGGCGGCCCGGACCAGAGTTGGGACGACGCCGAGTTCCTGGCCCGGCTCCTGGAGGGGCAGGAGCTCGAGGCAGCCCGGCCTCCCCGGGAGGTGACGGACGAACAGGTCGAGCTTTTGGCAAACCTGCGCCTCCAGCAGGTGGGTCGGGAGCTTGAGCTGACCCTGGAGCAGGAGGAGGCGCTCCGGCCCCTCTTCCGGCAGCAGATGGAGGGGCTCATGGAGCTGTCCCGGTTGCAGGGGCTGGGCCCGCTCCGCAGGGCCGCAGCGCTCCGGCGGCTCGCCAGGGAGGGAGAGGAGGTGGATGCCGCCATCGAAGCCGAGCTCACCGCCGACCAGGTGGAGGCCTACCGGGCCTTCCGCGCCCGGGAACGGGCGGATTTTCGGGGCCGGGGGCCGGGGCTCGGCGGGCGCTGACGTGAGCGGCCTGTTCCCGGGCCGTTACCCGATTCCGGGGAGGCCGACGGGGTTTCGTGGCAAAGCAGGGAGAGGTTTGAGGCGTCCCCGGAATCGCTATCGGGGAGCCTTCCTCCTGCATCACCCCCGCCCTGCGCACTGCCATGCCGAGCCTGCCACGTTTCCATCGCCTCGTCCGTTTCCTGCCCCTCCTCCTCTTCGCCTTCCTTCCGGCTCTCACGGCCCCCACCGACCTGGCGGCCCAGGAGAGCGAGACCGGAACCATCGAGGGCCTCGTCACCCGGTCCGGGGAAGACGCTGCTCCCATCCGCGGCGCCGTCGTCCTCCTGGAAGCCGACGGGCGCTCCACCAGGCTCATGACGGACCATCGGGGCCGCTTCCGCTTCGTGTCGGTTCCCGAGGGCGAGCACCGGCTCACCATCACACACCCGGGGATGGCCGACGCCGTCCAGACGGTGCGGGTCGCCTCCGACGAGGTCAGCGAGGTCACGGTCCGGCTGGAGGCCTCGGCCATCGAGCTCGAGGGGCTGGACATCCGGGGCGCCCGGGATGACCAGGTGGCCCTCCTCCGCCAGCGGAACGCCCTGAACGTGACCACGCAGATCGCCACGAATGCCCACGGCCACGTGCCCGACGGCAACCTGGCCGAGGTGATGAAGCGTCTCCCCGGGGTGACCCCCACCTACGACTTCGGTGAAGTGACGAACATCTCCATCCGGGGGATCGACCCGAACCGGAACGCCGTCACGGTGGACGGCGCACGCCTTCCCAGTACGGGCTCCGCGCCTGGAGGGCGAGGGACCCGGATGGACCAGGTGCCCGGTGAGTTCATCCGGACCATCGAGGTGGTGAAGGCCCCCACGCCGGACATGGATGCCGATGCCATCGGAGGCTCCGCCAACATGGTCACGAAGAGCGGGCTCGAGTTCGACCGCCGGACCGTGGGGGGAAGCCTGGGATCGAACTACACCCAGCTCCGCTCCTTCGCGGAGCCCACGGGGACCCTCTACTTCGCCAACACCCTGGGCGAGCAGGACCGTCTCGGAGTTCTGGCGATCCTGAGCCACGGGGTGAGCCGCGCAGCCGGCGACATCACCCAGCAGCGGTCCCGGAGGGGGTCCGGACAGGAAGACTTCCTGGTGACGGAGGGGCCCGAGCGGATCACCTCCTTCCGGATCCATGACGACGTAAAGGAGCGCACCCGTTCGAACCTCAACCTTCGACTGGATTTCGAGTCCTCTCCCCGGAGCCGGTTCTACCTGAACACCTTCGTGAACCGGTACGAAGAGGAAGAGACCATGCGGCTGAGCGAGTCGTACGGCTTCACCGAGCCGGAGCAGTTCGGGGGTGTCTTCCCGGCCTTCCCCGGCCTGGCGCTGGGGGGCGAGCCCCTCTACAACCCCGAGTACGAGGACAACCCGGACGTCCAGGAGTTCATGATCCAGCAGCAGCGGGCCTCGGTCCGGTTCCGGAGCCCCTCGAGCCGGACGTTCCACCTCCAGCCCGGCTTCAGCCACGAGCGGGGCGCCTGGGAGCTGGATGGGCAGGCCTCCTGGTCCTACACCCGGAACCGGCGGGAGACCCTCCGTACCATCCTCATGCTCGCTCCGGACCCGGCGAACGGGATCGGGATCGGGGAGAGCGTGTGGCGGCTGGAGGAGAACGGATCGAACTTCCCCGAGTTCACGCAGATCGGGGGCCCCGACGCCTTCGACATCGACAACTACAACATCCAGCGGCACGTCTTCGAGGACCGGCGGGGCTCCGACGAGCTCCGGGGCTTCTCCCTGAACGCGCGTCGGGCGCTGGGTCGTCGGGCTCCCGTCACCCTGCAGGCCGGCGTCCGGTACCGGGGCCAGCGGGCCGGGTGGGACCAGACGGGGGTCCTGTTCGAGGATGGCCTCACGGACTTCTTCGGCTTCGACCTCCCCCTGACCTCGGCCTACCGTGGTGCAACTGGTGATTTCCTGGACACGAGCTACCGCTACGACCCGGTGGGCGGACGCTACCGTCAGTTCCCCTGGCCCGACCCCCGCATGGCCGAGGCCAGCCGCCGGGAGAACCCGGAGCTGTGGATCGAGATCCCCAACGAGGACGCTGCCGCCAGCGCCCTGGGGCTCGACCAGTCGGACATCGAGCTTTCGGAGGATGTGCAGGCCGGCTACCTCATGGGCGAGGTCCGGGCCGGACCCGTCACGCTCCTGGGCGGAGTGAGGGTGGAGCGGACCGCAGTGAGCGGGCAGGGGGTTCTGGACGACCCCTCCGCCGAGACGCTGGAGGAGCGCTTCGGTCAGCGGGTCAGCTCTTCCCGGAGCTACACGAACATCCTGCCGGGGGTGCACGTCCGCTGGGAGGCGGCCCGGGACCTCCTGGTCCGGGGAAGCGCCACCCGGACCCTGGCGCGTCCGTCCTTCGGCAACATCCTCCCGCAGACCCAGGTCATCACCTTCGAGGGGGGGCTCGGAGAGTCGGAGGTCCCCGGCCAGATCAGCCAGAACAACGTGGGGCTCGAGCCCCAGCTGTCGGACAACCTGGACCTGTCCCTCGAGTACTACTTCGGGCCCCGCGCCTTCGTGTCGGTTGGGGCGTTCCGGAAGGACATCCAGAACTTCATCACGGGGACCAGCGAGCTCCTCGGGGCCGACAACGACTTTGGCTCCGAGTTCGAGGGCTACGCTTTCCAGACCCAGATCAATGCGAACTCGGCTCGGGTGCGCGGGGTGGAGTTCTCCTGGCAGCAGCAGTTCACCTTCCTTCCCGGCTTCATGGGTGGGCTGGGCGCCTTCGCAAACGGCACCTTGCTGGAGACCCGGGGCGACTATGCCGATGGAGCCGAGGACGGGAACGTCCCGGGGTTCACCCCCCGTTCCGGGAACGTTGGCCTCTCGTGGGAGAACCGGCGGGTCCAGCTCCGGGCGAACATGAACTACCGCGGGGAGACCCTCACGTCCTGGGACCAGAACCGCTACATCAAGCGGCGTTACGACCAGTCCTTCGCCACTGCCGACCTGGGGCTGGAGTGGCGGGTTACCCCCTGGGCCACGACGTACGTGGACGTCCGGAACGTCTTCGACGAGCAGATGGTCAACATGAAGGCGCCCCGGACCCGGGCCTACCAGGCGGAGGCCTTCGGACGCCGCCTGAACATCGGCCTGCGGGCGGTGCGCTGACCGGAGAGGTCACGGGAAAGCGTCACGGAGCCAGTGCCGCGAGCCGGCGCTCCGGGGGACGGAAGGTCCGATCCCCCCGGGCGTCGGCTCTCGGTGTAGGGGGGGGCGTTCGGCCTACTGGGGGGGCGTTCGGCGTCCGGGTGGGCGTCGGCTCTGCCGAGCCTTCGTTGCGGTGGTCCGGTCCGGCCTGGCGGGCGTTCTTCAGCCGGCGTCCGGATCGGCCGTGGTCAGTTGGCCTTCCGGCCGGCTGCGGCGCCGGCCAACTCCCGGATCCGCTCCACCATGGCAAAGAGCCCGTTGCTCCGGCTGGGGCTCAGATGGGCCTGGAGGTCCAGGCGCTCCAGGATGGCCCGCGCGTCCAACTCCAGGATTTCCTCGGGGGTCCGGCGGCCGTGGATGATGAGGAGGAGAGCCACCAGGCCCTTCACGATGTGGGCATCGCTGTCGGCCCGGAAATCCATGCGAGGCGGGTCGTCGTCGGAAAGGGTGGGGACGAGCCACACGTTGGAGGTGCACCCCTTTACCCGGTTCACCTCCACCTTCTGCTCGTCGTCCAGCGGCTCCAGCTTCCGGCCGAGCTGGACGAGGAACCGGTAGCGGTCCTCCCAGTTCGGCATGATCTGGAATCCCTTCTCGATGCGCTCCAGGGAAACGTCGGGCACGGCAGGTTGCTCCGGGCTGGTCCGGCAGGGCCGGTGGGAGGACGGGTGTGCGGGGTCGGATGTGGGACTGAAACCCCTGGCCACCCCAAGGTTCCGGAAGCTCGCTCGGTGGCGGGTTGGATGTCCACCCTGTGGGGGGTGGCCATGGCCGGGTGGGTGAGAGACCACTGCCGGGTGGGGCTGGGCCCCCCGCCGACCGGAGCGCCGGGGTGGAGGTGGGGGAGGGCTGTTCCGGTGGGGGTCGTGGGGCTGATGTCTGCGCCGGGCCGCTCTTGCTGCCGTTAGAGGCGGGAAGAATACGGATCCGGAGGGTTGCCGGCCATCCGAATCTGAGTTGTTCCCGGAGACCGGGAAGAACACAGATGCATTTCGGGAGCGGGACGAAACGCATCCGGTTTGTTCCCGCCTTCCGGGAAGAAGTCGGATCCATTTGGGTGCGAATGTGCTGGACTCCGGTTTTTTCCCGGTTGAGGTGGTTGAGGTGATTGAGGTGGTTGAGGTGGTTGAGGTGGTTGAGGCGGTTGAGGCGGTTGAGGTGGGCGC
>REBX01000201.1 GCA_007692505.1 Gemmatimonadales bacterium
GGTGGGTCTCCAAGGTAGGCCGCGCGGGCTGCCGGGCCAATGGCGTCGGGGGTTCGGGGGATGGCACCGCGGGCAGGGGCCCCCCGGGGGCGGGGCGGGGGGGGCTCGGCACCTGCCCGGACGGGGCTTTTGCGCGGGGCTTTACGGGTGGGGGTGCCCGTGGTACGATTCCCAGCCATGACATGGCGCCCCACGCCCGTGGCGCCTCTTCCTTCCGGCCGGGGCGGGGTCCCCGGTCTGCTCCCCGGAGCCCCACACCATGAGCGACACCAGCGAAGCAGCGGTGGCTCGACTTCGCAGGGAAGCCCTCGAGATCGAACAGGTTGCCGAAGAGATCGAGCGACTCGTTCCCGAGGACGAACGCGACCTGGCCCGGCGCTTCGCCGAGCTTTTCTTCTCGAAGGCGCCCCCGGAATTCCTCCGGGAGCGGGGGGCGCCCTCCCTGGCCCGTCTGGCCCTGGGCGCGTTCCGGTTCCTGGATCGGGCCCGCCCCTACCGAGTGGATGTGGAGGTCCTGAACCCCGACGTGGACCAGGAGGGCTGGTTTGCCCCGGTGACGGTGATCCGGACGAACATCTCGGAGCGTCCCTTCATCGTGGACACGATCCGGGAGTTCCTCCACTCCAGGGACCTGGCCATCGAGGTCTACATCTACCCCGTCCTTCAGGTGGAGCGGGACGAGGACGGGCGGATCCTGGCCCTGGGCCCCTCCGCCGGGGCGTCGGGCCGCAGGGAGTCGCTGGTCCACTGCGAGATCACTCGAGTGGGAAGCGAGGAGCGGCGGGAGGAGCTGGCCTCCGAGATCGAGGGGCGGCTCCGGGACGTGGTCCTGGCCACCGACGACTTCGAGGCCATGCTGGATGCGGCGGACGAGGCCGCGGAGTCCCTGGACGAGGCCAGCGAGCGCCTTCCGGAACGCGCGGAGGAGATGGCCGAGGTGCAGGCCTTCCTGGAGTGGCTCCGGGACGGGGGGTTCGTCTTCCTGGGGTACCGGGGCTACGACCTGGTGGACACGGAGGGAGGGCCTTCGGTGGTGGTGGAGGAGGGGTCGGGGCTGGGCATCCTCCGGAGTGAGGACGAGTCCAGCTTCGCCGAGCCCGTGCCCCTCCTGGAGCTCCCCGAGGGACTCCGGGAGATGGCGGAGAGCGGGCCCATCCTCATCATCTCCAAGACGAACGCCACCTCCACGGTGCACCGCCGTGCCCGGATGGACTACATCGGGGTGAAGAAGCTGGATGAGGGGGGGCGGATCGTCGGGGAGCGGCGTTTCGTGGGGCTCTTCACCTCGGAGGCTTACTCGGAGAAGGCGGACCGAATCCCCATCCTCCGGCAGAAGCTGGACCGGATCCTGGCCGATTCGGGGGTGCAGGCGGGGTCCCACGACTACAAGGAGATCAACACGATCTTCAACACCCTGCCGAAGGAGGAGCTCTTCCTCACCTCGGCGGAGGAAATCGGGGACGACGTCCGCACCGTCCTCACCACCTTCGACTCGGAGGGGGTCCGGGTGACCCTCCGGCGAGACCCCCTGCAGCGGGGGGTGTCCCTCATGGTCATCCTGGCGAAGGAACGGTTCTCCGGCGACATCCGGAAGCGCATCGAGGAGGCTTTCGTGGATGCGCTGGATGGCGAGGTCCTGAACTACCACCTGGCCCTTGGGGAGGGCGACCAGGCTCGGCTCCACTTCTATCTGGCCGTGCCGCAGGACCGCTACGAGTCCGTGTCTGCCCGGGAGCTGGAGGAGCTGGTACGTCAGATCACCCGGAGCTGGACGGACCGGGTGCGGGAGGGGCTGGAGCGTGTCCGCCCTGCCGAGGAGGCTCGGCGTCTGGCCGCTCGCTACGGGGAGGCCTTCTCTGCCGAGTACCAGGCGGCCACCGTGCCGGCTACCGCAGTGCGGGACATCCTGGAGCTGGAGGCCATGCGGGCCGACGGGCGGAAGGTGGCCATCTCCCTGACGAACCCGGTGGCCGAGCCGGCGGTGGCCAGTGGCGAGGCCGTCACGGAGCTGAACCTCTACCTACGGGACTCCCGCCTCATCCTCTCGGACTTCATGCCCATCCTGGAGAACGCCGGGTTGCGGGTGGTGGCGGTGACCCCCTACGAGGTCCGGGGCGAGGAGGTGGCGGAGGGGATCCTCTACTCCTTCGTGGTCCAGGACCCCCGGCGCCGGCCCCTGGACATCGAGGGTGTGGGCAGTCGCCTTTCCGACGCCATCCTGGCCACCCGGAGGGGCGAGGCCACCAACGACACCCTGAATGCCCTTGTGGTCTCTGCCGGCCTGGCATGGCGGGAGGTGGAGGTCCTTCGGGCCTACGCCGGGTACGGCTTCCAGGCGGGGCTCGTGCCCTCGCGGATGTCCCTCCCGGTGGCACTGAACAAGTACCCCGAAGTGGCCCGGCTCCTCTTCCGCCTCTTCGAGGCCCGCTTCGACCCCGACGGCCCCAGGAGCTTCGAGGAGCGGTCCGCCCGCACCGGTGCCATCCGCAACGAGATCCTGAGGGCTCTCGACCAGGTCACCGTCCTCTCCGACGATCGGGCGATCCGGCGGGTCATGGACCTTGTCGAGGGGACCCTCCGCACGAACTACTTCCAGACCGGGGGCGCGCGGCCGTCCCGGACCTCCGGCGGGGTCCCCTACCTCTCCCTCAAATTCGATGCGGTGGCCCTGGACGTATCCCGGGAGACCCGGCTCCGCTACGAGGTCTGGGTCCGATCCTCCCGCATGGAGGGAGTGCACCTTCGGGGGGCCCGGGTGGCCCGGGGCGGGATCCGGTACTCGGATCGGGCCGATGATTTCCGCACGGAGGTGCTGGGGCTGGTGAAGACCCAGATGGTGAAGAACGCGGTCATCGTCCCGGCGGGGTCCAAGGGCGGCTTCGTCACCCTTCGGCAGCTCCCCCCCGAGGAGATGGTCGAGGAGGCGCGGCAGCAGTACCGAACCCTCATCCGGGGACTCCTGGACCTGACGGACAACCTTCGGGGCGACGAGAACATCCCCCCGGAGAGGGTGGTGGCCTGGGACGAGCCGGACCCCTACCTGGTGGTGGCGGCGGACAAGGGTACGGCCACCTTCTCCGACATGGCCAACGAGGTGGCGGCGGAGTACGACTTCTGGTTGGGCGATGCCTTTGCCTCCGGCGGGAGCAACGGGTACGACCACAAGGAGGTGGGGATCACGGCCCGGGGGGCCTGGGAGTGCGTGAAGCGCCACTTCATGGAGATGGGCAAGGACATCCAGTCCGAGCCCTTCACCGTGGTGGGGATCGGGGACATGTCCGGAGACGTGTTCGGCAACGGGATGCTCCTCTCCCGGCAGATCCGTCTTCTGGCCGCCTTTGACCACCGGGACATCTTCATCGACCCCGACCCGGACCCGGCGGTCTCGTGGGAGGAGCGAAACCGGCTCTTCCAGATGGGTCGCTGCACCTGGCAGGACTACGACCGGAGCCTCCTCTCCGACGGGGCCATGATCATTCCCCGGGGGTCCAAGGCCGTGGACCTGACCCCCCAGGCCAGGGAGGTCCTGGACATCGGGGAGGAGGGGCCCTTCGACGGTGAGACCCTCATCCGTCACATCCTCCGGGCCCCGGCTGAACTCCTCTGGAACGGCGGGATCGGCACGTATGTGAAGGCGGCCCGGGAAACCCACGCACAGGTGGGCGATGCAGCCAACGACGCAGTCCGGGTGGACGGGGCCGAGCTCCGCGCGCAGGTGGTGGGTGAGGGCGGGAATCTGGGGCTCACCCAGGAGGGCCGCATCGAGTACGCCCTGGCTGGGGGTCGCCTGAATACCGACGCCATCGACAACTCCGGCGGGGTGGACCTGTCGGACCGCGAGGTGAACCTGAAGATCCTCCTCCGCCCCGTGGTGGAGAGCGGGGACCTGGAGCCCGAGGCTCGCAACGACCTCCTTCGGGAGCTTCAGGACCCGGTGGCCTCCCTGGTCTTGGCCGACAACGAATCCCAGGGGATGGCCATCTCCCTGGACGAGGCACGGGCCGGGGAGGGGCTGGATGACCTCCGGGACCTCATGGCCGGGTTGGAGCGGGCCGGGCTCCTGAGCCGGCGGGCGGAGCACCTGCCCACCTGGGAGATGCTGGAGGAGCGGAAGGAGGAGGGGCGGTCCCTGACCCGCCCGGAGCTTTCCATCCTCCTGGGCTATGCCAAGCTCCACCTCACCGCGAGCCTTCTGGGCAGTGACGTTCCCGACGACCCGGCGGCAGAGCCGTACCTCTCCCGTTACTTCCCGTCCCGGGTCGTGGAGGTGGCGGGTCCGGACCGGCTCTCGGCCCATCGCCTCCGCAGGGAGATCGTGGCGAGCCAGCTCGCCAATGACCTGGTGGACCTCATGGGTGCAGGATTCGTCCACCGGGTGGTTCGGGGGACCGGGCGGACCCCGGCCCAGGTGGCCCGTGCCTGGCTCGTGGCGTCGCACCTGGTGGAAATGGACCGGATCCTGGGCTGGCTCCAGCTGGATCGGGGAGCCATGCCCATGCCGGTGGCCTATCGCTGGATCCTGGGGCTCTCCCGGGTCCTGGAGCGGACCACCCGGTGGATCCTGGCCAACGAGGAGGGGAGCCAGGGCACGGCGGCGGTGGTGGAGGCGAGCCTCCGGGGCTTGGAGAAGCTCCGGGAGGCCTTCCCGCAGGTGGTGGCCGGGGAGGACCGAAGGATCTTCCTGCGCCTGGTGGAGGAGCTGGAAGGGGATGGCGCCAGGCCCGAGTTCGCCCGGAACCTCATCACCCTCCGATTCCTGGACCAGCTCCTGGAGATCCTCCGGGTGCATCGGGAGACCGGGGCGGATCCCCTGGATGCGGCCAGCGCCTTCTATCGGCTCTCGGAGCTCTTCTGGATCCCCTGGCTCCGGCAGGCGGTGTTCGACATGGCCGGGGACGACCGGTGGGAGCAGAGGGCGGCGCAGGCCCTTTCCGACGACCTCACGCGAGCCCACCAGAAGCTCGTGCTTTCGGTGGTCCACACCCTCCCCGAGTCCGGTTCGGTGGATCGGGCCGTCGACCACCTGGCCAGGACCAACAGCGGGTCACTCCAGAGGTATCAGGACCTGGTGCAGGAGGTGGAGGCGGAGGGCAGCCGGTCGCTGGCCGCCTTCACGGTGGTGGTGCGGGAGCTGGTGGCCCTCTCCGAACGGGTGGGCCGGGAGCCGGCGGCCCGGCAGGACGGCTGATCCCGACGCGGCGGTATCAGCCGTCCTGCCGGGTCTCGTCAGCGGCCTGCCGCCTTCATTGCGCCGTCCACGTACTTGTCCACATTGGCCAGGACGCGGACCAGGTCCCGCCGCTCCTCCGCATCGGAGAGGTCGGCGGCGAACTGGAGGAGGACGTCCCGCATGGCTTCCCGGCGGGTCGTGTCCTTCGAGGTTCGCCGCCGGCTACCGGAGCGCCGACCCGTGCTCGGGGAGGGGCCACGGCGCCCCCCACCCTTGGCGAGGCTTTCCTGACGCTTGATCTGCAGGGGGAAGCGGGCGTTGAACTGCCGGAGCGAGAGCTGCTTCACCCCCTCGTCCACCTCCTTGGCCTTCTCGAAGAGCTCGGTGGTGGCGATGTCGGGGGTCTTCTTGAGCTGCTCCTTCACGAACGCCATGACCTTGTCGGGATCCGTTGCCATGCCTTCCTCCTGCCGGGTGGGGTCTGGGAATGAAGTGATGGAATTGTTGCATCCATCATGCCAAGTCTAAAAAATGTCGCCAGAAGTCAAGGAATGTCAATGATGGATGTCCGGGACTTATTCATGTTCCGCGTCCACTTCCACGGTGAAGCCGAAGGTTTCCTCGAAGAGGGACTTCTTCTTCGAGAGGGCCCATCGCTCCAGGAGGAGGTCTCCCTCCCCCTCGGGCTTCAGGAATATCCGAAGTCCCTCCACCCGGATGTGGAGCTCCTTGACCCGCTGCAGATGCTGCCGGTCCATGGCGTCGGCGATCCTCAGGAGCGCGGCCAGCTGATCGGTCCTGAGTCGGTTGGCCGGACTCTGCCTCATGTATTCGGAATGGTGGTCCCTGGGATGGCTCTTTCGATGATAGCGAGCCACATTGGCGACCAGGAGGTTCTCCTCGGGCCCCAGTCCCGGGAGCTCCGAACGAGAGAGGATGTAGAGGGAGTGCTTGTGGTGCTTCCTGAACCCGATGAACAGACCCACATCGTGGAGGAGGGCGGCCACCTCCAGGAGCTGGCGATCCCGGTCCTCGAGCCCGTGCAGGTCCCGGAGCCGGTCGAAGAGGAGGAGGGCGAGGCGGGCCGTCTGCACCCCATGGGCCTCGTCGAACATGAACCGCCGCCCCAGTGAGATGGCCGACCTCCGCAGGTCGTCGGCCACTCGGACTGCCCTTCCCTCGGGGCGAGTGACGCGCTCCGCCAGGTCCAGGAGGAGTCCTTCCTTGAGCCCCACGTGGGGGACGAGGATCTCCCCGGCCCCGGACTCTCGGGCCAGCCGGTAGTAGACGAGGGCCGCCGGCAGGATCACGTCGGCCCGGTCCTCCCGGAGGTCCAGCTGTCGGATCCGCTCCCGCCAGGAGAGACGGGCCAGCAGCTGGATGAGTCCGTCCAGGTCCCTGGTGGCCAGACGACTGGTCCCGGACTCGTCCGGCGATGCGCCGGCGAGCTTGACCAGCGCCTCGATGTTCCCTCCCGTGGCTACGAAGCCCCCGGGGGTCCAGTACTGGGCCGGGGAGGGGATCCGGAGGATGGAGACGTATTCCTCCAGGAGGGTCCGGATCCGGCCCGGGTCCCTCGTGCCCTCGGCCACCTCCTCCAGGAGCCGGACGGAGCCCATGGTGTGGGACTCGCTCCAGAGCATGCCCTGGTCGTCCACCAGGGACACCTCCACGCTCCCCCCCCCCAGGTCCACCAGGATCCACTGGCGGCCGGTGAGGTCGATGCGGGAGGCCACCGCCCGGTGCACGAGGCGAGCCTCCTCGGTCCCGGTTATGATCTCCAGGTCGATCCCGGCCTCCCTCCGGATCCGGCGCACCAGGAGGTCGCCGTTGCGGGCTTCCCGCACGGCGGAGGTGGCCACGGCCTGGATCCGCTCCACCCCCAGGGCGTCCATACGCTCCCGAAAGCCCACGAAGGCCCGGACCGCCGCGTCCATGGCCTCAGGGGCCAGGCGGCCCCGGAGGAAGACCTGATGTCCCAGACGGACCGGTGCCCTCAAGGAGTCCAGCTCCTCGAGCTGGCCCGAGGGACCAAGCCGGGCCACCAGGAAGCGGATGGCGTTGGACCCCGTGTCGACCACGGCAAACGGCGGAGTGTGACTCATGGCGGGAGGCGTGGCAGGACGGGGAGGGAGGAGAACGCCGGATACAGAAACGGCAGGCCTTCCCGGTTGGGAAAGCCTGCCGTATCAGTCGGGGCGCCCGGATTCGAACCGGGGACCTCTGCAACCCCATTGCAGCGCGCTACCGGGCTGCGCCACGCCCCGAAGACCAGCAATGTAACCCTGCCCACGGAGCCCCTCAAGGCCGAAAGGAGAGCTTCCTGCGATTCAGGCGTGGATCCTGGCCGGGTGAGGATCCAGCAGGAGGCGGTTCGAGTCCACCCTGTACCCCACCCCCCGCACCGTGGTGAGGATGTCGGGCTGGGCCGGGTCGAACTCGAGTTTCTTGCGGAGCCGGTGGACCGTGGCGTCCAGGACTGCCTCCGTGCCGGCGGCATCTCCCCAGATGCAATCCAGAAGGGTCTGCCGGTCCACCACCTCGCCCCGGGCCAGGAAGAGCGGTTCCAGGAGCTGGTACTCCCGCCCGGTGAGGGTCCGGCTTTCCTTGCCGGAGGTCATCTGCCTGCTCCCCGTGTCCACCTTCACCACGGCGCCCCCGTGGCCACCGCCTGCTGTGACGGGACTCCAGCTACTGGAGGTGAGGAGGAGCGTGCGCAGGAGGATGGCGGATACGGAGTGGGGGGGCGGGAGAACGTCGTCGGCGCCCGCCCGCAGGGCCTCCAGGGCCCGCTCCGGTTCTGCCGAGGGGAGGAGGGCCAGGACCCGTCGGGGCCCCGGGACGTTCCGGACCTGCCGCACTGTCCGGTGGGTGTCGGCTTCGTTGGAGGGGCCCACCAGGACCAGGTCTGGCTGAACCTTTCCGAGCAGGCCCGGCATCGAAACTCCAGCTGTCGTGGCCGCCACCTCCAGCCGTCGCCCGCCGGGCTCCAGCCTGCGGCCGGCCATTGCTCCCACCAGTGCCCGGGAGCTTGGGCCCATCCCCACCAGGAGGACCCGATCCACCACGGCGGAGGAGTCGGTGTTGGCACCGGGCATCATCCCATGGGAAGGAGTCCCTCCGGCAAGGTCCGCGGGGGTTCGGTCCTCACGGGCGTCTTCATCGGAAGACGAGTCGGGGGATGGTGTGGGCGGCGGGGGTGCAGTCGGGGTGGTGGTGCTGGGGGCCATGGGGAATCCTCGGAAGTTGCGTTCCGCAGGCGAGCCCGTGCGGGCCGGCCGCACCTCGACCGCGCGGACCTCGACCATCGGGACATCCCTCGCCACGAACCCGGGTGTGGCCGGACGGGGAGGGGTCGTGGTGGGGATCCTCGCGCCGGGGTAGAAGCCGGGTCGGGCGTCCGAAGCGCAAATGGGATCTTCAAATGTGAACGTACAGAGAGTATGGGAGGCTGGGGCCCTTCCCGAAAGGGTTGCACAAACCGTCACGGTCGCCTGTGCACCGGCGCCCCCCCCCATCCGTCCTGTGCGCCGGCGCCCCCTCCACCCGCCTTTCCTGCCTACGCAAGGCGGGCGGCTCGTGTTTCCGGGTCCGCTTTCCTTCCCTTTCCGCCCCGGCTGCTCGAGGGGGGCTGTACGGGTTGACACCCCCGGGGGGCGCCCGTATACTTGTAGCCCTTGATGCGGGGTGGAGCAGTCTGGTAGCTCGTCGGGCTCATAACCCGAAGGTCGCAGGTTCGAATCCTGCCCCCGCTACTTGATGGACGGAGCGCCGCCTTGGGCGGCGTTTCCGCGTTAGGCAGCGGCTCGCCACCGGTCCGGACCGGGCCGGGCGACAGAACAAGATGATGTAGATCTGGTCTCGCAAGCGGGGCCACACCCGGAATGTCGAGTGTGGCATCGGACGCGGGGGGAGCCGGCAGCGCCTGGACGGTCCGCCGACAGGACTTCCGCCCGCGCCCGCCCGGCACGGGCGGTTTTTTTGGCCAGGTAGCTCAGTTGGTAGAGCACACGACTGAAAATCGTGGTGTCGGCGGTTCGATTCCGCCCCTGGCCACTGAAACGCGGGACTGGTCCGGGGCAGGTGGGACCACACAGAACAGAGGTCCGTAGCTCAACTGGTAGAGCACCGGTCTCCAAAACCGGCGGTTGGGGGTTCGAGTCCCTCCGGGCCTGT
>REBX01000206.1 GCA_007692505.1 Gemmatimonadales bacterium
CCCCCCCCCCCCCCGCCCCCCCCCCCCCCCCCCCCCCCCCCCCCCCCCCCCCCCGATCGAACCGACTCAGGAGAGGGCGGGGCCCGCCTTCTCCAGGAGGGCCCGGAGCTCGTCCTCGGGCATCTGGTCCAGGCGAAGGGCCAGCTCTTCCATGGTGTCGGCCGCCACCGGCGCCTGCAGGACCTCGCGGGTGTCTTCGGGCCCGGACGAGACCGGTACGAAGAGCCCGAAAAGGGCTCCCCAGGAGGCTCGACCCGGGGTGACGTCCCAGGCCTGTCCACGGGCATCGGTGAAGCGGCGCATGTTTTCAAGATAGGGGCGATTCCGGGCCCATCCAACCACCCGGGGTCTGGCCGGGGTCCGGAAAGGTGGGAGGGACCGCCAGTGGGAGAGGGGTGCGGGAAGGAACGGGGACCGACAGGAACGGAGTGCTGGGCCTGCGGGCGGTGCTCAGGCCGTGGTCCGAGATGGGGCCGGGGCCGGAGTTGTCTGCTCCGAGGGGTCCGCACTGCTCCCGCCCTTGTCGAGGGCCCGCTGCCAGTCCACCACGTCGGCATTCCGTGTCCGGTCCGCCAGGCTGACCTCGGGGAAGTCGAAGACCAGGATACCGTCGCGGGTCACCTCCGACCGCACGCGGAACCCGTCGTCCAGCGAGAGGAGGACTCGCTCCGCCCCGGGGAGACCCATGTCCAGCATGGTGGCCACATCGGTGGCGGTGAGGCGTCCGCCCCGGAGATGGGCCAGGTGGATCACCTGCCGCTGGGTCCGCTCCAGGACGGCCTGGCGGCGGTTCCGGCGCGCACTCCATCCCCAGCCGAAGAGGAGGGCGGCACCCAGGATCATGACGCCGCCGAAGGCGCTGGGCGCCAGGACGCCCTCCACCAGGGACATGGCCACGATGAAGAGCCCGAAGAGCCCGGTGAGTACCCCGGTGACCCGCCGGCCCATCCCACCGGGAGGAAGGGAGCCTCCCGGCGAGGGGAGGGATGGGGCATGCGGGAGTGCCGCTGCGGTCCCCCGCTCCCCGTTCCGGGAGGAGGTCTCCTGCGGGTCGTGCCGGGCGGCGTGGACCGGGAGTCCCGACGGGCCCATGGGGCGGGACTGCTTCCAGGAAAGACCACAGGCAGGGCAGACCCGGTCCTTCCGCTTGACGAGCCAGTAGGCCAGACCACCGATGCCGTAGGTGAAGATGGTGGCGACGCCCAGGAGGGCCAGGTTCCCGGAGCGCTGGAAGTAGGCCATCCCCTCGCCCCGGTAGCCGCAGGCCGGACAGGATCGGAGCTGCGCCGGGAGGGTGCCTCGCCTCGGGTCCGGGCCCGACGCCGGGGACCGGGACGGGGCTGGAGCCCCGGGCACGTCCGCAGGCGAGCCGCACGACGGGCACACGCGGTCCGACACGGAGAGGGCGGCCTCGCAGGATCGACAGGTTCCGGGCATGGGAATGGCTCCGACGGGGCTGGGGCGATGGGTGCAGGTGGAGAGCCGGGGGCTCCCCCTCTTCTTACGGCATTCCCGCCGGGAGGATTCAGCGCCGGACCCGCTCCCAGTCCAGGAGGTCCAGGACGGGGTGACCCGTGAGTGCGGCCCTCCCGGCCCGGACCCGGCCCTCGATGCGGATCCGGTCCAGGGGAGCGAGCCCCCGGAACTCGTCCACCCGGTCCGGGTCGATGGCCACGTAGACGAAGCGCTGCCCCGCGCCGGCAGATCGGGTGAGGAGGAAGGGCTCCCCCTCGGTGAAGTCCGTCCGGATGGCCTCGGCGGCCTCCACCGATATGAACTGGAGCTCGAGCTCCACCCGGGCCCCCAGGTACTCGTCGGGACTGGTCGCAATCTCCGTGGGCGTGACACCCCGGAGGAGGGGGGGAGGAGGCGCGTCCTCGCCCTCGGCCCCACGTCCGGGAGCGGGCACCCAGGCCTCCAACTGCACCCGCATCCACTCCCCTTCCCTCTCCCGGACCTCGGCGCTGGACGCCCCGGCCAGGACAGCCAGGGTGTCGATCCCCCCGGGCCGGAGGAGGAGAGCCTGCCCGGCCTGGAGGGTCAGCATGGCTCCCGGAGGCGCGTCGGCTCCGTCGCCCGATTCGTGGGGTGCCGGGGTGGCGGACGTGTCGGGCTCCGCCGGATCGCCGGGGTCCGGATCGCCGGGGTCCGGATCCGGCTCCGTGGCGGTGTCTGCCGGGGGCGCGGGCTCAGGGTCCGGGTCCGGGTCGATCCGCACCGGGACGGGGAACTCGCCGGTGTCGTCAGCAAAGCCCAGGGACTGGCTCCAGATCCAGGCCACCCGCTCCACCCGGACCCAGCCCGGCTCCCGCCCGGTCTCCATCAGGAGGGTCCCCGACCCCAGGCGACCCAGGATGCGGCCCGAGGGCTCGGATCGCAGGTTCTCTCCGTTTCCCGCCACCACCTGGAGGTCGAAGTCCCCTTCCTCCCGGGTGATGAGCGACTCCATCCAGACGGAACCGGCGAGGCGCACCTCCGTCCAGCCGTCGATCCGCCGTACGACGGAGACGCGGGTGCCCTCCTCAAGGCGGCCGATGATGGTGCCGTTGGGCTCGGCACGGACGTTCTGCGCCTCCAGGAGCTCGGCGGCCGTCCCCGGTGCCTGCCCCCGGGCCGTCGATGGCGGAACGACCAGGAGGAGCGCCAGGGCCACAAGGAGGAAATGGGCACTGCGCAGGGTGGCGGATACGAGCATGATGGAACTCCCGGTTCGTCGCGAAACAGACGAAGCCGCGCGGGTTAGGAGGGAAGGACGTTGCGGAGCCTCCCAGGGCGACCTGACCGCCCCGGCTCCCGAACCACCGTCCGAGTCGGGAATGTGGTACTCCGACCGCCCGGGGTCAAAGGCGGGAGAGTTGATCCCGGCATGGCGCAGGCGGTAGCTTCCGGCGTTTCCCTCCTCCACCCAACCAGGCTTTTCCCTTGCGGATGATTCGCGTTCTCCAGGCCACCGCCCTCCTCGTCGTCGTGGGCATCGCGAGCACCCCGGAACTCCGGGGCCAGACGATCACCTCCCCCTACGAGTTCGTGGACACCCGCCACGAGGCCGGATTCTTCGTGGCCCACGTCCCGGGCAATCGAGGAGACCTGAGGATGGGCCCCGGGGGAGGGACCCTCACCGGACTCCGCTACGCATTCGAGGTTACGGGGCCCTTTGCCCTGGAGGTGGGGGGCTTCCTCCTCCCCACCGATCGGGTCGTCAGGGTACCCCAGGACGGAGGCATCGAGGACATCGGGTCGTCGGATGCCCTCATCGCTGCCCTGGACGGGCGGATTCGATTCAGCCTGCCCGGCCGCCGGACCTGGCATGGGCTCGCCCCCTTCCTGCAGGCAGGTGGGGGCCTTGCACTGGACTTCAGGGGCGGCTCGGAGCTGGAGGCAGAGATCCCCTCCTCCCTCCGCTTCAGCTTCGGGCCCTCCTTCCTGGGGGTAATGGGAGCCGGAACCCGATGGCTCCCCACGGACAACCTCACGGTCCGCCTGGACCTCTCCACCTACTTCTGGAAGCTGGGCACCCCCGACGAGTTCCTGCAGCTGGGCGAGGCGGAGCTGGGCCGGTTCGTACCGCAGCAGGAGTGGACACCGGTCCCCAGCTTCTCCCTCGGGCTCTCGTACCGGTTCTGACCCCATGGGGCCCATGAAGCCTCCCGGGCACGAGGGGTCATCATTCCGCCCCGATGGGCGAGCGTCGCACCGTCGCCCCGATGGCGGGCGACGGCTGTGGAGGAGGATGGGCCTCCGCTCCACCCTGACCGGGGTCCTCCTCCTCCTCGTCCTGGGAGGATGCCACATCCCCCGATGGCCCGTGGCCGGCGAGATCTCCTCGCCCTTCGGACTCCGGAGCGGCTCCGGAGTCCTTCCCTCCACCCACCACGGGGTGGACATCCCCCTGCCCGAAGGAACCCCCGTTCGGGCGGCACTCCCGGGCCGGGTCCGGTTCGCCGGGACCATGACCGGATACGGGGAGGTCATCTGGCTGGAACACCGCCGGGGCACCCTCACAGTCTACGCCCACCTCTCCCGGATCGACGTGTCCACGGGTGCGGAAGTGGACCACCGGCAGGTCATCGGCCTGAGTGGCGCCACGGGCCGGGTTACGGCCCCCCACCTCCACTTCGAGGTGTGGATGGGAGGACGCCCTGTGGACCCGGTACACGTCATGGGGCCCCGCCCCCGACCCTCCACGGGAAGAGGCCGGACGACCACGGGGTCGTCCGGCCTCTGAATCCTGCACCCCGGGGGTCGGGTTCCGACCCGCCGGCCGTCTGGCTGCTCAGCTTTCCTGGCGCAGCGTCCGGACCTCCTCGGTAAGGCGCGGGAGCACCTCGAAGAGGTCTCCCACGATCCCGTAGTCCGCCACCTTGAAGATGGGGGCCTCCGGGTCCCGGTTCACCGCCACGATGGTACCGGCGGTGCGCATCCCGGCCCGGTGCTGGATCGCTCCGGAGATCCCCACCGCGAAGTAGAGCTTGGGCGCCACGGTCTTCCCCGTCTGGCCCACCTGCTCCCCGTGGGGGCGCCAGCCGGCGTCCACCACGGCCCGGGAGGCTCCCAGTCCCGCCTCATCGCCCAGAGCGGCCCGGAGCTCCTCCAGGAGGCCCCAGTTCTCCGGATCCTTCATGCCCCGTCCCCCGGACACCACCACGGAGGCCTCGGCCACGTCGGGGATGTCCCCACCGGTCTGCTCGAAGGACACGATGGTGGTGGGCCATGCGGAAGGATCCGTGTCCACCTCCACCGTGCGCACTTCGCCGGCAGCACTCTTCTCCTGGGCCGGGAACACGTTGGGCCGGATGGAGACGACCACGGGGGAGGCGTCCACGGTGACCCGGGAGAAGGCCTTTCCGGCGTACACGGGCCGGAGGATCCGGAGGGAGCCCCCCTCCACCTCGAGCCCGGTGGCGTCGGCGGCCAGGGGCACGTCCAGGCGGGCCGCCACCCGGGGCGCCAGGTCCTTCCCCTGGGAGGAGGCCGCGAAGAGGACGGCCTCGAAGCCGCCGTCCCGGATCACCTGATGGGTGACATCCACGTAGCCGTCGGGGTGGTAGCCGGCCAGGGCGTCGTGCTCCACCACATGGACGGCCTCGGCACCCCAGCGGGCCAGCTCGCCGGCCAGCTGCCCGGCGCCCTCGCCGCCCACCAGGAGCGCCTCGGCAGAACCGCCCAGCTCCCCGGCGATCCGGGCCGCCGTGGAGACGACCTCGCGGGCCGTGCTCCGCAGGGCGCCTTCCCTCTGTTCAACCACTGCCAGAACTTTCGACATCAGATGGTTCTCCTTGATCTCGGTCAGGATCCAGTTTCGAGGATCAATTGCTCGGACAGCGTCAGAGGACGTTGGCCTCTTCCCTCAGCAGGCGGACGAGTTCGGTGGCAGCGTCGGGGCCTTCGCCCACGATGCGACCCGCATCCCGCTCGGGGGGGAGCTCCATGGACTCCACCCGGAGGCGGGACTCGGCCACCTGGGCCGGCTTCGTCTCCAGGGGCTTCCGCTTCGCCGCCATGATGCCCTTCAGGGAGGCATAGCGGGGCTCGAATTCTCCCTTCGTCACCGTGAGGATGGCGGGCAGGGACAGCTTTACCGTCTCCCGACCGCCCTCCACCTCCCGGGTGCAGGTAACGGTGTCGCCCTCCACCGAGAAGTTGGACACGGCGGTGGCGCAGGGACGCCCCAGGAGCTCGGCGAGCATGGGCCCGACCTGCTGCTGGTCGTCATCGGCCGCCTTGACTCCCAGGAGGACCAGGGGCGCGTCGTGCTCCCGGATCTCGGCGGCCAGGGCCCGGGCCGTGGCCAGTCCATCGGGGGTGACCTCACCTTCCAGGAGGACCGCCCGGTCCGCTCCCATGGCCAGGCTGCTCCGGAGGGCCTCCTGGGATGCCGTATCGCCCAGGGTGACCACCGTGACCTCCCCGGCCTCGGCTCCCTCCTTCGTCCGGAGGGCCGCCTCCACGGCGAACTCGTCGTAGGGGCTCACCACGTACTTTACCCCGTCGGGGTCGATGTTCGTGCCTCCGGGCCCGATTCGGATCCGGGTCTCTGTATCTGGAACGCGCTTCACGCAGACGATGATGTTCACCGGTGAACTCCAGCAGCTGGGTGGGTTGGATCTGGGGTCGGCCATGCGGGTCCCGGCAGGTGCAGGGACCGACGGCGCCGGACAGCCCTTTGAATGTGCAAGAAAACGGCGGGAAGGCGTACCCCCCGAACCTTCTCTCCGTTCAGATCAGGAGTCCGGTGATGGCGAAGGCCACGGCAGCCACGCCCCCTGCAGTGAGGGCGTAGGGCAGCTGGGTCCGCACGTGGTCGATATGGTCCGTGGCCGCCGCCATGGACGAAATGATGGTGGTGTCGCTGATGGGCGAGGAGTGGTCGCCGAAGATCCCTCCCGAAAGGACTGCCGCCATGAAGGGTGCCACGGGCAGCCCCAGGACCATGGCGGCAGGCACGGCAATGGGGATCATGATGGCGAAGGTGCCCCAGCTCGTCCCCGTGGAGAAGGCGATCCCGGCGGAGGCCGCGAAGGCCACCGGCAGGAGGATGGCGGGGGTGAGCCCCTCGGGGATCAGGCTGGCCACCCACGCCCCGGTCCCCAGCTCGCCGGCCACGTCGCCCAGGGCCAGCGCCAGGAGGAGGATGAGGGCCAGGGGCATGAGGCCGCCTGCGCCCTTGAGGGCCGTGCGGGTGAGCCCGTCCACGGATTCGGCACGCTGCAGGAGGAGGAGGATCCAGCTCGTGCCCAGCGCAACCAGGACGGCCCACAGGACCGAGGTGGCCCCGGAACCGGCCCGGGGGTCGCCCTCTCCGGTGATGAAGAGCCCCACGGGCATCATGAGGACCATGACCACGATGGGCAGGATCATGTTCACGGCCCGGGGGGGAATCCGGTCATTGGGGGGAGGCGAGAGGATGTCCTCGTCGATCATGGGCTGGCTGTCGGGCCAGTGCATCTTCCCCTCCCGGGTCCGCTCCTCCGCCTTCCTCATGGGCCCCAGGTCGATGCCCCAGATCACGGTGGCCAGCGCCAGGAGGATGGCCCCCAGGGCATAGAAGTTCAGGGGAATGGAGGCCACGAAAACCCCCAGGGCGTTCTCGACCCCCTGGTTTTCCAGGAGCCCCAGGTTGTAGGCCCCCCAGGCGTTCAGGGGGATCAGGATACACACGGCCGCCGAGGTGGAGTCGATGATGTAGGCCAGCTTCTCCCTGGAGACCCGGAACCGGTCGAAGAGGGGACGGGCCACCGATCCGGAGACCAGAACCGTGATGTTGGACTCGATGAAGATCACGAACCCGATGATCCACGCCAGGAGTTGGGAACGACGTCCGTTCGTCACCCACTCCCGGTTCTCCAGGTACCGGACGAACCCCCGCACCCCCCCGGACATCTCGATGGTGGCGATGAGGGCCCCGATGACCAGGGTGAAGAGAATCACGTTGGCATTCCCCGGGCTCGCCAGGACGGCAACGGTCTCCTCCACGGAGCGACCCAGCCCGGACAGGGGGTTCCAGCCCTCCACGATCACCCATCCGGCCCACACCCCGGCGGCCAGGGAGAGGTAGACCTGCCGGGTCCAGATGGCCAGCACGATGGCCAGGAGGGGCGGGATGATGGACACCCAGGTGGGATCGGTCATGGAAGCGGGGGTTCGGGAAGGTCCTGGGAGGACAGGGGCTCGAGATCCAGCCGTGCGTGGGGGCCGCGACTGACGTGCGGGCTCCCCTCCTCGAAGAAGCGGAGGGGCCGGCGTCGGGCCCTCCGGATGCCAATCCGGCCCGAGACTCCGATCCGGGACGGCCGGTCTTCGGTGCGGGGAAGTTCGAGTCGGAGGGGCGGCTGCGCCAGTGGATGCCCGTCCAGGCTCCCGTTCACACCCAGCGCCTGAGTGAGCCGGCCGGGCCCGGAGGCCAGGTCCCTCTGCCGCTCCCGGCGGCGAGCCATCACCGGAAGGCCTTCCATCGGCTCCAGGGCCCTGATCAGGACCGCCTCCGGCTCGCCCCGGGGGGCCGTGACCACGTTCAGGCACCAGTGGACGCCGTAGATCAGGTAGACGTAGGCCGTGTCAGGCAGACCGAACATGGCCTCGTTCCTGGCGGTACGCCCGATCCGCCGGGCGGAGTGGGACGCAGGGTCATCCAGGCCGGTGTAGGCCTCCACCTCCACGATGCGTCCCACAGTCCGCTCGCCTCCCACCAGCGAGACGATCCGCCCCCCCAGGAGCGCCGGTGCCACGGCCTCGGCTCCCTGGCCCAGAAACGACAGACGCCGCGCCCCGGAGAGGGGCGCGGCGCCGTGGGGACCTTTCGGACCGGATGCAGTCACGGGAGGAGTGAACTCACTCCGAGGTGCGACGCTCGTAGTCCATCTCCCAGCCCTCCAGCACCTTCTTCGCGCGGGCGGGCGTCAGAACCTCCTGGACCCGGTCCGGATCGGTGTGGATCACCTCGAACACGTTGGTGCCCACCTCGTCCACGAGGGACTCTGCGGTCTTTTTCCCGACGCCCTTCCAGGAGTTGGAAAGGTACTGGATCACGCTGTCCCGATCGGTGGGCAGCCCCAGGACCTCCAAGTCCAGGAGCCCGGGTGCGCTGGGACGGGCCGCGCCGCGACCCCTCCCTGCCGGCTGCTTCTTCCGCGCGGCCGGCTTCTTCTCGGCGGCCTTCCGCCCACCGGACTTCTTCGGGGCCGCCTTCCGGCCGCTGTCCTTCTTCGGTGCAGCGCCCCGCCCCGAATCCTTCGCCTTCGGCTCCCTGCCCTTCTTCTCCTCGTCGGACTTCTTCGAGGAGGGAGTGCTCACGGCACCCACCATCTGGCCTTCCAGGAGGGGTGGCGGCCCGTCCTTCCCGCTCCGTCCCTTGGACTGGCGGGGGCGCAGACGCCGACCCGACTGGGCATCGGTAGAGGCCTGTGGGGACGGGGTACGGCTGTCCGAGACCGGCGCCTTCTTCGACGGCTTCGGTGCCTCGTCTGCCTTGCCGGCCTTCGATACCTCGTCTGCCTTGCCGGCCTTCGAGGCCTCCTCGGACTTTGCGTCGGGAGCCTTCGCGACAGGAGCAGAGGACCGGCCCGGACCCCGGGAGACCTGGAAGTTCCCGTTCTCGGACTTGTCCACCAGGATCACACCGTCGTCAGTGGCCTGCGAGAGGAAGCGGGAGAACTTGGAGAAGCCGTACTCGGCCTCGTCGAAGTCGCCCTCGATGGAGAGCATCCGACGCTTCACGTCGGAGTCCCGAACCGAGTCCTCTCCGGAATCCGCCAGGAGGTCA
>REBX01000182.1 GCA_007692505.1 Gemmatimonadales bacterium
CCCTGGCGCTGGCCCGCCTCCGCTACGGCGGGGGCGACTGGTATGCCAACCCCACCTCCCTCCCGAACCTCGCCCGGGCGATCCGGGAAGACCTGGGCCTGGACATGCGGGACCGGGACGTGGTGGTGGAGCCTCTGGACCCCGAGCTCCGGGACCACCCCTTCCTCCACATGACGGGGCACGGAGCCGTGGACTTCACCTCCGAGGAGGCCGCCGCCCTCCGGGCCCACCTGGAGGACGGGGGCTTCCTCCACGCCGATGACAACTACGGTATGGACGCTGCCTTCCGGGAGGCCATGGCCCTGGTATTCCCGGATCGCGAGCTCGTGCCCATCCCCCCGGACCACCCGGTCTTCCACATGGTCCACTCCCTCCCCGAGGGCCTCCCCAAGATCCACGAGCACGACGGCGAGCCCCCCTCGGCGTGGGGGATCTTCGTGGACGGGCGGCTGGCCGTCTTCTACAGCCACGAATCGGACCTGGGCAATGGCTGGGAGGACCCGGAGGTCCACGAGGTCCCCGAGCCCCTCCGCCGCCAGGCCCTCCAGATGGGGGTGAACCTCTTCGCCTGGGCGCTGGCCGCCCGGAGCCCCTGAGGCCGCCCCGCCATGCCCCGCCGCCCCGCCGCCCCGCCCTCCGGTCCCGACCTCCCGGACCACGTCCGCCGCCGCCGCCGCCGCGTGCTGGGAACCGCCCTCTCCGCCGGGCTCCTGTGGGCCCTGGCCCTGGTGGCCGCCGTCCTCCTCGCGGCCTGGTTCCTGGCCGGTCCCGGGGGGTGGGGTCAGGGCACCCCGGCCCCGCTGGTCCTTGTCCTGTTGGCCACCCTGGGGGCCGCCTCCCTCATGGTGGTGCTGGGGCGCGCAGGGTGGCAGCGGGGCAGGGAGGAGCGGTTCGCCCGGTCCATGGACGAGGCCGCCGGGCTCCCCCGGGGGACGGTGCAGGCCCACCTGGAGCTCCACCGCCTCCAGCCCGGTGACCCCCTACTGGCCCGGGGGACCGCATCGGTGGTGGAGGTCCTCTCCGGGCGGGGCGGAGTGCGGGGCCAGGCGTCCCGGGAGCGACCGGTACTCCCCGAGGAGCGCCAGATGAGCCGGTGGTTCTTCCGGGCCGCCCTGGGGGCCGGAATCCTCCTCCCCGCCGTGGCCCTGTTGGCCCTGGCGGCGCCGGACCGGGCCGGGGCGGCCTGGGGCGGTCTCCTCCATCCCCTGGCCCTCATGGAGCCGGCGCCCCTCCCATCTCCCACCCTGGAGCCCGCCGGGGGCCCGGCCCCCCGAGGCGAGGCCCTGGAGGTCCTGGTGGTGGCGCCGGACCGGGGCTCCGTCACCCTGGTCCACCGGGCCCGGGGTGCGCCTGCCCAGCGGGTCCGGGCCTCCCTGGTGGACGGGCGGGCCCGGGTTTCCCTCCCGGTCCTGGACGCACCGACCCGGGTTCAGGTGGAGGCCCCCGACGGAGGTCGATCGGAGGAGTACGAGTTCGTCCCCGCCGACCCGCCCGTCCTGGAGGGGCTGGAGCTCCAGGTGGAGTATCCCGGCTGGACCCTCCTCCCCCCGGAACGGCGGCCCGGGTTCCCCTCGGCCCTTGAGGTCCCCGAGGGCACTGTCCTGGTGCTCCGTGGGCAGGCCGACGCCCGGATCCACCGGATCCGCCTGGAGGGTGCCGGAGAGGGTGGGGAAGGGGAGCCCGGCTCGACGGTGGAGGCCGAGCCCGAATCCGGTGGCTTCGAGCTCCGATGGACCCCGGAGACCTCGTCGGTGGTGACGCTCGTCCCCCTGGCGGAGTCCGACCTCCCCGCCCGGTCCCCCCGCCCGCTGAGGCTGCAGGTGGTGCCCAGCCCGCCGCCCGGGATCACCCTGTACCCCCTGGAGGAGGCCGTCGCCCCGGAGGCCCGTCCAGGGGACGACGGTGTGCCCACCGCTGCCCCTGCCCCCGCCCGAGAGCTCGATGCCCCCGGAAACCTCCGGGTGCAGCTCCGCATGGAGGCAGTGCACCCCTGGGCGCTGGACTGGATCGAGCTGGAGGTGGAGGTGGGCGGTGCCGACGAGCCGCAGGTGGTCATGGAGCGGGTCTCCGTGCCGCCGGGACCCACCCTGGTCCACGGCTTCGAACTGGACCTCTCCCCCTTCGCCGGCGCCCCCGGCGGGGTGGTGACGGTCCGGGCCCGGGCCGCGGAGGCCAGCCCTGCCGGCCGGACGGCCACGAGCCCCGACCTGCGGATCCGCCTCCCCGCCGGAGGTGAGCAGCGCACTGCGGCCTCCCTGGAGCGGGACGACGCCCGGTCCGCTGCGGAGGAGCTCCGGGATCGGACCACGGCAGGAGCGGCAGAGCTCCGGGAGAGGGCGGCGCGGGAGTCCGCCCGTGCCAGCCGGAGCCCCCGGGGCGAGCCAGCCACCGAGGACGAGCTCCGCTCGTTCGCCGGAGAGGTGGAGGCGCGAATGGAGCGGGGCAGGGGGATGGACGCGCTGGACCCGGCGGACCGGGAGGCGGACCGGGAGGCGCTGGAGGCCCTGGCCGATGCCGTGGAGGACCGGACCCCGTCCCTGGCCCGCCTGGCCGAGCTGAGGGAGGAGCTGGCCCGCACCGACGATGCCCTGGCCGAGGCCCTGGAGGAAAGCCTGGGTGAAATGGAGAGGGCCGCCCTGGAGGCCGGCTTCCGGGAGGCCCGGGAGGCGGCGGAGGACTGGAGCCGGGAGGCCGGGGCCGATGCGGACCCGGAGGCCCTGCAGGTGCTGGAGGAGGAGCTCCGGGATCGGCTGGAGGAGCTGGAGGAGGCGCTGGCCCGGCAGGAGGAGGCCCGTGGCGACGAGGATGCCGGGACCCGTCGGGCCGGGGAGGCGCTCCGGGAGGCCCGGGAGGCCATGGAACGGGCCGGGGAGCGAATGGAACAGGCCCGGGAGGCCGCCGCTGCAGGAGACGACCAGGGGGCCCGGGAGGAGGCCGGGGCCGCATCGGAGGAGGCGGACCGGGCGGCGGAGGCACTGGAGCAGGCCCGGATGGACTGGCTGGAGGACTGGGCGCTTCGCCTCCGCGCGTCCCTCCTCCGGGCTGCCGGCGATGCCCTGGCGCTGGCGGTGGACCAGGGCCATCGGGAGGGGGCCATGGAGGCCGCCGGGGCCGGCGGGGTGGAGGGGTTCCTGGAGGAGCAGCTCGCCGCCCTGGAGTCCGCCCGCGGGCTGTCCCGGGCCGTGACCCCCCTGGCCCGCCAGGTGGGCGCTCCTGGACGACGGGCCCGGGAGGCGGCGGGAGGCGCGGTAGAGGCCGTCACGGACGGGGTGGACCGCCTGCGGTCGGGGCAGGCCCCCCGGGGAGGACCCGCCACTGCCGCCGCCCGGGCCCATGCGGGGCTGAACGAGCTGGCGGACGCACTCATGGAGGCCGCAGAGTCCCTCCTGGACGACGACCCGGCGGCGCCGCCGGAGGGTGGGGGGGACCCGTCGGCGGTGGAGGATGCAGCCGACGGGCAGCAGGCCGTGAACGAGGAGACGGCGGCGCTGGCCGACGACCAGGCCGCCGGGGAGGGGACGTCTGCAGAGCAGATGGAGAACGTGGCTGCGGGCCAGCAGGCCGTGGCCGACGCCCTGGGAGGGCTGGCCGAGGAGGCGGCCCGGGACGAGGGCGACGGGGACGGCATCCGGTTCGACGAGATGCAGGAGGAGGCAGGCACCCTGGCCGAGTGGCTGCGGGACGGCCGGCTGGACCCGGAGCTCCTGGACCGTCAGTCGGGCCTCCTGGAGCGCCTCCTGGAGGCCGGACGCACCCTGGAGCGAGGACGTACCGAGGAGCGGGAGGGTGTGACGCCGGGGCCGTTCGTCCGTCTCCCGGTGACGCCACTGGACCCGGGGCTCCTCAGGGGCCCCGACGTCCGGCGCCCCTCCCGGGAACTCCTGGAGGGCCTCTCGCCGCGGGAGCGGGCCCTGGTCCTCCGATGGCTCGACGGGGCCGTGCGTTCGCCGGCGTCTGCCCCCGAGGGGCGGCCATGAGGACCGTGGTGCCCTCCCTCGTCCTCGTCCTCCTCCTCCTGGCCGGGAGTGGTCCCGGCCTCGTGGCCCAGGAGGAGACGGGCCAGCCCCTGCCCGCCCCCGAGGCTCTGGTGGAGCTCCTGGGCACGCCGGAGGAGGCGGCGTCGGCCCGACGGGGCCTTCGGGTGCACGCGGCCCTCCGCCCCCGGGCCGAGCGCACCCTCTGGCTGGAGGTCGTGGCAGTGTCCGCCGCTCTGGAGCAGGTGGGGACGGTCCCCGGTGCTTCCCCGGAGTACGCGGGTCCGGCGTCGTCCCTCCCGGTCCTCCTGGGCCGGGCCGTGGTGGCGCGGACCGAGGGCGGCGGCGCCCTCCGGGGCCGACCCGGTTCCGGGAGGCCGGTGGGCCCGGAAGACCGGGAGGCGACGGAGGCATTGCAGCCCGAGGTGCAGGCCCTCCTGGAGGCCGTGGAGGAGCTCCTGGACGCCCTCCGGGAGCTGGATCCGGGACCGGGCAGGGAGGACGCGCCCGCCCCCGCCCCCGGCGTCGACGACACGCCCGTTCCGGGCCTGGCAGGGGCACTGGACCTGGCCGCCCGCATCGTGGGCCCCGTCCGACCGGACCGCTCCCTTGCCTGGCGAAGGGTGGCGCTGGAGCTTGATCCCGGTGGGCCGGCCACCGGACCCCTCTCCATCCGCCTGGCGGGCCAGCTCCTGGACGGGAAACCGGAGGACGGCGGGGGCGACGATCCCCGTGTCCGGGCCGAGGAGGCCTCTGCCCTCCTGGAGGCCTTCGTGGTGGACCGCCCCGCCGACCCTCTGGCCCCGGAGGCCCGGCGCCTCCGGGCCCGGGCCCTTCGCCAGCTGGAGTCCCTCGACTCCCCTTCCGACCTGGAATCCCCCTCATGACCTCCCGCCGCCCTCCCCGATTTCGCCGCGTACCCGGGCGGCTGCTCGGCGCCCTCCTGGCAGGGGTTCTCCTGTGGTGCCTGCCGAATCCCGGGGAGCTCCGGGCCCAGCACCTCCTGGTCCCCATGGACGACGTACAGGCGAACCACCTGAAGGCCTACGGCGTCACGTACAGGACCATCGCCGAAGGCCAGGACGCCGAGTGGCTCCTGAACCACCGGGGGGGCAGCTTCCTCCTCCCGGACACGGAGTCCATCCGCCGGGAGCTGGCGCTGGAGGGGGTTACCTCCGAGCCCCTGGACCCGTCGGGGCTCCAGTCGGTGCGGGACGCCATGGAGGCAGCTCGGACCGACGCCATCCCCCTGGAGTCCACCCCCCGCATCGCCGTGTACGCCCCGCCGGGCACGCCGCCCTGGGACGATGCGGTGACCCTGGCCCTGGAGTACGCCGGCGTCCCTTATGAGCGGATCTGGGACGGGGAGGTGATCCGGGACGGTCTGGAGGCGTGGGACTGGGTGCACCTCCACCACGAGGACTTCACCGGCCAGTACTCCAAGTTCTACCTCACGTATGCGGGCTCGGACTGGATGATGGAGGAGGTGGAGCGGAACGAGGCCATGGCAGCCGAGCTGGGCTTCTCCGACGTGCCGGCCCTCAAGCGGGCGGTGGCGGTGGAGATCCGGGACTTCGTGGAGGCCGGTGGCTTCCTCTTCGCCATGTGCACGGCCACCGAGACGCTGGACCTGGCCCTGGCGAGCCACTCCACCGACATCGCGGCGTCGTACGCAAACGGCCGTCCTCCGGACCCCGACGCCTCGGAGCGGATGGACTGGAGCCGGGCCCTGGCCTTCCGGGACGCCAGGGTGGAGACCTCTGCGTCGGTGACGGCCTTCTCCGACATCGATTCCCACCAGGTGAACACCCCGGCCCGGCAGGCCCTGGGTTCCTTCACCCTCATGGAGTTCAGCTCCCGGGTGGACCCGGTGGCCGCCATGCTTGTCCAGAACCACGTGTCCGTCATCGACGACTTCTACGGCCAGACCACCGCCTTCCGGGCGGATCGCCTCCGTCCCGATGCCGTGGTCCTGGCCCGGGAGGGGGACTGGGTGAAGTACGTCACCGGGGAGCTGGGGGAAGGGGTCTGGACCTTCTACGGGGGCCACGACCCGGAGGACCCGGAGCACCAGGTGGGCGATGCCCCCACGAACCTGGACCGGTTCCCCAACTCGCCGGGGTACCGTCTCATCCTGAACAACATCCTGTTCCCGGCGGCTCGTCCCGAGCCCCTGCCCACATGAGGACGCGGTCGCCATGACCACCGCCCGGACCGAGCCCCTCCGGCTGGCCCCCCCTGCGGCCCTCCGGATCCGGGAGGAGATCGAACGGGCCGGGGGCAGGGAGGTCTGCTTCCTGGCCCGGGTCACGGCGGATCGGGTCATCGAGGAGCCCAGGGCCGTGGCCCGGGGGAACCGCCACGCGGTCCTGGCGGCGGCCTCCGATGCGGAACGGGGCGAGATCATGATCCACAACCACCCCTCGGGTGTGCTGGAGCCCTCCGACGCCGACCTGGTCCTGGCGCAGCGGATCTGGGAGGCCGGGCTGGGCACCGCCATCACGGACAACCGTGCCCAGGGGCTGTACGTGGTGGTGGAGCCCCCACGCCCCCGGGAGCGGGTCCTCCTGGACGAGGCGGAGATCGACGAGCTCCTGGGGCCGGGAGGGGCCCTGGAGGCGGAGCACCCCGGCTTCGAGGACCGGCCCGGGCAGCGCCGCATGGCCCGGGCCGTGGCCCGGAGCTTCAACGACTCCGGCGTCCTGGTTGTGGAGGCGGGGACGGGCACGGGGAAGTCCCTGGCCTACCTCCTCCCCTCCGCCCTCTGGGCGTCCCGGAACGGGGAGCGCACGGTGATCTCCACGAACACGATCAACCTCCAGGAGCAGCTGGTGGAGAAGGACCTGCCCCTGGTGGCGGGGCTCACCGGAGGCGAGGTGAAGTGGGCCCTGGTGAAGGGGCGGGGGAACTACATCTCCATCCGCAGGCTCCGTCTGGCCCTGGAGTCCGCTCCTTCCCTCTTCGAGACGGACCGCTCCTCCGAGCTGGAGGCCCTGGAGGCGTGGGTGCGGACCACACGGGACGGCTCCCTGGCCGACCTGGCGGCGCCTCCGTCCCCCGAGGTCTGGGACGAGGTCCGGTCCGATGGCGACGTATGCATGGGGGCCCGGTGCCCCCACTACCAGGACTGCTTCCACTTCCAGGCCAGGCGCAAGGCCAGCGCCGCCGAGATCCTGGTGGTGAACCACGCCCTTCTCCTGGCCGACATCGCCGTCCGTCGCGCCGCCGACATCCGGGGCGGCCCGGCAGTCCTCCCCGACTACGCCCACGTGGTCCTGGACGAGGGCCACAACGTGGAGGACGTGGCCACCCAGCACCTGGGGGCCGAGGTGACCCGCACCGGGGTGCTCCGCCTCCTCGGCCGCATCGAGAGGAAGGACCGGGGCATCCTACCCGTGGTCCGCACCTCCGTGCGGGCGGAAGCCCCCGGCCCGGCCCGGGACGGGATCCTGGCCCGGATCCAGGACCGGGGCATCCCGGCCGTGGCCCGGGCCCGGCAGGCGGCGGAGCGCTTCTTCCTGGCCCTGGACCCCCGGGTCCCCCAGGAGGGAGAGCCCCCCCTCCGCCTGGGCCGGGGAGATCCCCGGGACCCGGAGGGCAACCCGGAGCTGGAGGAGCTTCTGGACCGGCTCCGCACCGAGCTGGGCCGCCTGGCCCGGGAGCTGGACGAGGTCCGGATCCGCCTGGAGATGGACGAGGCCCGGGCCGAGCGCATGGGAGGGCACCTCCTGGACCTGTCCGCCGCACAGCGAAGACTGGAGACCCACAGGGGAGGGCTGGGGCTGGTGCTGGATCCCGGGGAGAAGGACGTGCGCCAGGTCCGGTGGATCGAGGGTCGGGGACCCCGGGGGCGCTCGGATCGGAACCTGGTCCTGTCGGCGGCGCCGGTGGAGCCGGGGCCCCTCCTCCGGGAGAGCCTCTTCGAGCCCATGCAGACCAGTGTGATCACCTCCGCCACCCTCACCACCCGGGGGGGCGACTTCGGCTTCCTCCGCTCCAGGCTGGGGCTGGGCCCCGAGGTCCCCGGGGGGGAGCAGGGCGCCGGGGAGGCCCCGGCCACCCTCCTGGCCGCCGACGTGATGGAGGCGGTCACCGAGCCCCCGGACCTGCCCCCGGTCCACCGGGGTCGTCCGCTGGCGGTGGAGGAGCTCCAGGTGGCCTCCCCCTTCCAGTGGTCCACCCAGGCCCTCATGGCCATCCCCTCCGACATCCCCCGCCCGGGGGCCCCGGGGCGGGCCGGGAGCACGGCCGACGTGGTGACGACGCTGGCCGGGATCACCGGCGGGGGCCTCTTCGTCCTCTTCACCTCCTACCGGGCCCTCCGCGCCGTGGCTGCCGAGCTCCGTCGCCGGGGGGTGGACGGCAAATACCCCCTCCTGGTTCACGGGGAGGGGCACCGGGCCCGCCTCCAGGCCGACTTCATCCAGTCCGGCCGGGCCATCCTCCTGGGGACGAGCTCCTTCTGGGAGGGGGTCGATGTACCGGGCCGCCCCCTGCGAGGGCTGGTCCTGGACAAGATCCCCTTCCGGGTCCCCGACGAACCCGTCACCCAGGCCCGCACCGAAGCCCTGGAGGAGCGGGGGCTGAACGGCTTCGGGGCCTACCACCTCCCCCTGGCGGCCCTTCGGCTCCGACAGGGGTTCGGTCGCCTGATCCGCTCCCGGTCGGACCGGGGGGTCGTGGTCCTCCTGGACCCCCGGATCCTAACGGCCCGCTACGGCCCCCGCCTCCTCTCCGCCCTCCCGGAGGTCCCGATCCACCGGGGCCCGTGGGCCACCCTGGTCCCCCACCTGGAGTCCTTCCAGGCCCGGTCCCCCTCCTCCTGAGGCCACCCTCCTTCCATGGCGGGCCTCCGCTCCCTACATTCACGGGGTCCCGAGCCCCCACCTCCCAACCCGACCTGCCCGCCATGGCCCGCATCTTCGGTTTCGTCGTCGGAGTCGTCTGGATCCTCTTCAGCATCTTCGCCTTCCGGGCCGGAAGCGCCGCCGGGGGGCTGGACCAGCCCGACGGACAGTTCTGGTGGTCCTTCGCCGCCGCCGTGTACCTCCTGGCGGCCCTGATTGCCATCGTGGGCACCCTCCGGTACCGCCCCGAGGGCCCCACCAAGATCTGATGCCCCAGGACGGCCCCTCCCCCCGCCGCCCCACCCCCCCGGAGCCCGCCCAACCCCGGTCCCCGGCCCGGGGCGCGCGTCCCCCCAACCCCAAGGCCCAC
>REBX01000208.1 GCA_007692505.1 Gemmatimonadales bacterium
TGGAGAACCAGTGCGTATCCAGGGACATGGCCCAGTCCACGGCCACGAAGCTCATGACCAGGGCGAAGACCAGGGCCAGCGCCGGTGACAGGACCTTCAGCCGGGCCCACGCCCGGGTCTCCTCTGCGGCCTGGCCGAGCCAGTTCCCTGCGAGCCGCTCTCGCCACGAGGTCCTTGCCTTCACCCCGCCCTCGTCGGATGCCCGCTCGGGCCCCATGTCGGGGCGAAGGGCCCAGTACATGAAGATCAGGCTCATCCCGAAGAGGATGGCCAGTCCCAGCACGTTCCGGGAAACCAGGAACGGAATGTTCAGGTAGGCTTCCTTTGCCTGCACGATGGGATCGAAGTCCATCTCCTCGATCCACGGGAAGTAGTCCTCCCGGAGATTGAGCACCATGGGGAGCATGAGGAGGTAGGAAAGGGGGAGGAAGGCCCCCAGCGCCAGGGTGACCCGGCGTACCGACCAGTTCCACTTTGCCTTCACGATGACCGTGGCGGCGCAGAAGATGATGGCGCCCTGCGCTACCCCGGTGAAGAAGAGCCAGTTGGAGACGTAGGCCTGCCAGGCCCGATCCGCATCGGAGCCCAGGAGCGCCAGGAATGCCAGCACCCCGACTGCAACGAGGGCCAGCAGGAGGAAGGTGATGCCCCGGGCCGGCGTCAGGTAGCGGGCCTGGATCTCGGAGGGAACGTGGATGTCATGCATCTTCGGTCCTCAGTTCTCCTGGCCGTTGGATTCGTCGCCGTCGTCGTCCTCGTCTGCCTGCTGCGGGAGGTCTCCCTGCAACTGCCTGACGTAGTTCACCACATGCCATCGATCGTAATGGGTCAGCTGGTGGGCGTAGCCCGGCATCGCCCCCCGGCCCACCCGGATGATGGAGTACAGGTAG
This sequence comes from Gemmatimonadales bacterium, assembly GCA_007692505.1. Taxonomy (GTDB): domain Bacteria; phylum Gemmatimonadota; class Gemmatimonadetes; order Longimicrobiales; family Gaopeijiaceae; genus REBX01. Next base: position 891 of record REBX01000208.1, read on the forward strand.
CCATCGGTGTACTCGATGACGTTGTCCTCCAGGATGCTGATGGCCGCCACCCCGGCACCGGTCACCGGACCGCCGCCGCCGCCGGCCTCCCCGTGGCAGGGTACGCAGGCACGATGGTAGAGCTCCCCACCCCGCTCCAGCGACGCCTCGTCTGCAGGAACCGGGTTCTCAAGGGCCGTGACGTCGGGGAAGTCCTCGGGGTTCCCGGTGGCCTGGGCCACCATGAGGGGGGTGATCCGTGCCGGGATCGGCGTTCCCTCGGGCTGTCCGAAGTTCACCTCCCCCGGCGACGTGGGGAAATTCCCCGACGCGAATGAGATGGAGCCCTCCGGGGGGTCCTGGGGGTTCTGGTAGGGCTTGATGGATTCGGTGTCCCTCATGGAGCGACCGAAGATCGCCACGATGAGGTCATCCATGGGGGTGCACCCGGCTGCCGTCATGGCCACCAGGAACCCCATGATCCAGGTCCGGAGCTTCACCTTCGCCTCCCTCGGGTCAGCCATGGGACTTCGCCTCCGCGTCGTCCTCGAGCCGGCTGGGGCTGTTGGACTCCAGAATTTCCCGGGCCTCGGCCAGTCGGTCCGCCGGGGCAGTCACGTACACACCGAAGCGGCCGGAAGAGAACTCGGGGTCGTAGACCACGTCACTCTTCAGATCGGGCACGCGCATGTTCCAGAACACCCCCACCACGGTGAAGAGCACACCGAAGAGGATGGCCATCTCGAAGGTGACCACGATGAAGGCCGGGATCGAGACGATGGGCTTGCCCCCGGTGACCAGGGGCCAGTCCAGCGCCGTGAACACCGTGAAGGCGATCCCGGTGGCCACACCGGTGAGCCCTCCCACCAGGGTGAAGAGCCGCACCGGGCTGTTCTTGTAGCCCAGCGCCTCCTCGATGTGGTGCTCGGGAAAGGGCGCGAACGCCGTGATCTCGTCGAAGCCCTTCTCACGGAGGGACTTGATGGAGTCCACCGTGGCATCCAGGTAGTCGAAGGATGCCAGGACCCCCTGATGGGCCGCACTCACGATGCCACCTCCTTGGTCTTCTTCGACTTGGGACGCATGGGCGGCGGGAGGACCTCCTTGATCTCGGCGATGGCCACGGGGGGCAGGAGCCGGATGAAGAGGAGGAACCAGAAGAAGAACCAGCCGAAGGTCCCGAAGACGATGCCCATCTCGATGACCGAGGGCCGGTAGACGGCCCAGGCGAAGGGGATGTACTCCCGGGAAAGCGACGTCACGATGATGACGTAGCGCTCGAACCACATCCCGATGTTGATGAACAGCGTGATGGTGAAGAGGGCCGCGATGGAGTGCCGGACCCGCTTGAACCAGAGCATGATGGGCACGAGCCCATTGCAGGTCAGCATGATCCAGGTGGCCCACCAGTAGTCACCGAAGACACGGTTCCAGAAGACGTGGCGCTCCGGGTCCTCCCCGGAGAACCAGGCCATGAAGAACTCGGTGAGGTACGCATAGAAGACGATGAGCCCCGTGACCAGACACAACTTCGCCATGGCGTCGAAGTGGCGAACCGTCAGGTACTTCTCCAGTCCGAAGATCTTCCGGAGGGGGACCAGGATGGTGATCACCATGGCCACGCCGCTGAAGATGGCCCCGGCCACGAAGTAGGGAGCAAAGATGGTGGCGTGCCACCCCGGCACGATGGCCATGGCAAAGTCCCACGAAACCACGGAGTGCACCGAGAGAACCAGGGGGGTCGCCAGGGCCGCCAGCAGCAGGTACGCCTTTCCGAAGTGGTGCCACTGCCGGTCCGTTCCCCGCCACCCGAAGGAGAGGAGCGTGTAGAAGCGGTTCCGCAGGGAGCCCTTCTTCGACTGGTCCCGGGCTGCCGCAATGTCCGGGATGAGGCCCAGGAGGAAGAAGAGGGACGACACGGTGAAATAGGTGCTCACCGCGAAAACGTCCCACACCAGGGGAGAGCGGAAGTTGGGCCAGAGGAGCCGCTGGTTCGGGTACGGGAAGAGCCAATAGGCGTGCCACGCCCGACCCAGGTGGATCAGGGGGAAGAGTCCCGCCGTCATCACCGCGAAGACGGTCATGGCCTCCGCAGCCCGGTAGATGGACTGCCGCCACTTCGCCCGGAACAGGAAGAGGATCGCCGAAATCAGCGTCCCCGAGTGGGCGATCCCCACCCAGAAGACGAAGGTGGTGATGTAGGCTCCCCACCCCACGGGGGAATTCAACCCCGAGAGGCCGATCCCCTGGATGAGCTGCAGCCCCCAGGAGACGGCGAGGACACCGATCCCCGCCACCGAAAGTCCGAAGAGCACCCACCACCACTTTCCGGGACGCGAGAGCATCTGGAGAATGTCGGTGTTGACCTCTCCGTAGTTCCGCACGTCTGGATGGGTCTGTGTTGCCCGATCCTTTTCGCTTACCGTCGCCATTCGCTCCCTCTCGTCCCCCGCGAGTGCCGGAGAATCCGATTCCTCAGACGTGAATGTCCGTAACTGGGTGGAAGGTGACCTTCCGGAGGTAGTTCACTGCCGGCTGCGTGTTGATGAGATGGTCCATCACCCTGTAGGTCCGGCCGTCCCTGGAGACCTGCGAGAGCCGCGATTCCGGATCCCGGGCATCGCCGAAGACGATCGCCTCCGCAGGACAGCTCTGCTGACACGCGGGAACGACTTCGCCATCCCGAACGTCACGTCCTTCCGTGGATGCCCGGTTCTCCACCGTGCGGATCCGCTGGACACAGAAGGAGCACTTCTCCATCACGCCCTCGGCGCGGACGGTGACATCGGGGTTGTACTGCCAGTTCAGGGGCTCCGGCACGTCGGAGAAGCCGAACCAGTTGAACACCCGCACCTTGTAGGGGCAGTTGTTCGCACAGTAGCGGGTCCCGACGCAGCGGTTGTAGATCTGCCCGTTCAGCCCGTCGGGGGTGTGGTACGCCGCGTAGACCGGGCAGACCGGCTCGCAGGGCGCGTTCCCGCAGTGCTGGCAGATCATGGGGAGGAAGCGGATGTCCACCGGTCCGGGCTCCTCCGCGTCCAGCGTTTCCACGTACCGCTCCATCCGGATCCAGTGGAGGTCCCGGCCCATGAGGAGCTGGTCCTCGCCCACATTGGCGACGTTGTTCTCGGACTGGCACGCCGTGATGCAAGCGGAGCAACCGGTGCACTTGTCCAGGTCGATGGCCATGGCCCAACGGCGGTTCTCTGCCGGGTCGTAGTCACCGTAGCGGGACCCCTCGTGGGGGAAGCTCTCGGGCTCTGCATCGGAGGGCACGGGGATGAAGCCACCGCCACCCCGGAGTTCGGTGCGGGGGCGGGGCTCGTGGTCGCCCAGATCGCCAGCCCGGAGGTCGTCCACCTGCACGGCGGGCACGATGGCCCGGTCCCGGGTCTGGTCCGATCCCTCGATGGTGGCGAGGCGCCGGTGGCGGCCGGTGGGCTCAATCTGCACCCGGGTGACCAGGTGGACCAGGGCGCCGGAGACGGCCTCCTCCACGGCGGGCAGGAGGCGCATGGCGTTCACGCCCTTTCCGTCGGCGTAGCGCCCGTAGTTCTCGTGGCCGCTTCCCATGGCGATGGCCACGGTGTCACGCCGGACCCCTCCGTACGTCCAGACCGGGGCCTGCACCTCTCCGTGGGGCGTCTCGAGACGGACGATGTCGCCCTTCCGGATCCCCATCTCGGCCGCCGTGTCCGGATGGACCTCCACCCAGGAGTGCCAGGCGATCTTGGACACAGGGTCCGGAAGCTCCTGCAGCCAGGGGCGGTTCGCCCCCCGGCCGTCTCCCAGACGGGACGACGGGTACACGATGAGGTTCAGACCGTCATCCTCGCCGTCCATCTCTGGAAGGTCGAAGGAGAGCGCCCGATCGGGGGACTGGAGCTCGACCTCGCCCACGGCATCCGCGGGGAACTGGGCCAGGCCTTCCCGGAGGACCTGCCGCCAGAAGGCCTCGAATCCGCCTCCGGGCTGTCCGGCTTCGGAATGGCGATCGCTCCAGCGGTTGCGCAGGTAGTCGTGGAAGGTCTCGGCGTCCGTCTCGACCCCCAGGTTCCGGGCCAGGGACAGCAGGATGTCCCCGGTGCCCCGGCTGTCGAAGTGGGGAACCGGCTGCATGACCGGCTGCTGCACTGCCCAGACCCCGGGGCGGGGGTTCGAATCGCCCCAGCTCTCCAGGTAATGGCCCTCGGGGAGGACCAGGTCGGCCAGGACGGCGGTCTCGTCCATCTGGGTCGCCAGCGCCACCGAGAAGCCCACGTTCTCCATGGCCTCCCGGAAGCCGCTCCCGGAGGGCAGGGAGAAGGCGGGGTTCGTCCCACGCACCACCAGGGCCGAGACCGCGCCGCCCTCCATGTCGGAGATCAGGGTAGCCAGGTCTCCGTAGGAGGAGGAGGCCGCACCCGTCATTGCCCGATCGAAATGGAGCGTGGTGCCCACTGCGCCGGAGACGGCGTTCAGGACCAGGGCGGCCAGGTTGGCCGCTGTGGCGTTCCGGTGCTGCCCTGCCACGCCCGGCCCCAGGATGAGGGGGGACTCTGCCTCGTCCAGGAGGTCGACCAGCGTCTCCAGGGAGGAGACGGGCACATCGGCAGCCTCGGCGGCGGCGCTCAGGTCGTACTCCTGCACCAGGGAGGCATAGGGTCCTGCATCGCCCCCGCGGTCCACCAGGGCTCCGGCCAGGGCCAGTGCCACCACACCCTCGGAGCCGGGACGCACCGGGTACCAGTCGTCGGCGTTCATCCCGGTGAGGGAGAGCCGGGCGCCCAGGAAGACGAAGCGGGCCTTGCTCCCGTCGGCCTGCACTCCCGTAGAGCGGGCGAAGCCGCGGTTGTGCTCCACCGGGGAGAGCCAGGTCTCAAGGAAGTCGGCGCCGAAGGACAGGATGAGGTCGGCGGACTCCAGGTCGAAGGCCGGGATCTCGTCGCGACCGAAGGCAATCCGGGAGGCCTCCCGGAGGGGCGCCTCGGAGAGAGCCTCGTATTCCACCCGGCGACCGCCCAGCTCCCCGACGAGTTCATCCATGAGGACGGAGAGCGTGGGACCGGTGCGCCCGGTGAGGAAGGCGGTGCCGGAGCCGGCATCCCGAAGACCGGAGGCCAACATCTCCTCGGCCTCCTCCCAGGAGATGGCCTCATGCCCGTCGCCATTCCGGCGCATGGGGCTTTCGAGCCGGTCCGGGTTGTAAAGGGCCTGCAGGCCCGAGTGGCCCCGAGCACAGAGGGCTCCGCCGGAAACGGGGTGGTTGGGGTTTCCCTCCACCTTGATGGCACGCCCCTCCTGTGTCTTCACCCAGACCCCGCAACCTGCAGGGCATTCGCCGCAGGCGGAGGCATACCAGGTGGCGACACCGGGGGTAATGTCCTCGGGTGCCGTCACGTAGGGCATGAGCTTCTCGACGTTGTCCGTCGAACAGCCCACGAGCCCGGCTCCGGCCCCGGTCACCCCGAGTACCTTCAGAAAGTCCCGACGCTTCATCCCGTCACTCATGAACGTCCCTCGATCTTCGTGCAGCCGGCTCCCTCGGGAAACCGGACAGTCAATCGCCCCGGCTGGCTCGGCCGGCCGGGGCGGTCGTGGGTCAGTAGTGGCAGACGGTGCAATCCCGTGATGCGCTCATCTCCATGTGACAATCCAGGCACCACCCCATGGTGAGGGGTTGCTGGACCTGCTCGATCACACCCATCTCCTCCACGTTGCCATGGCACATGGCGCAGTCCACCCCCGCCGAAACATGGCGCATGTGAGGGAACTGGACGTGGTCCGCGACCTTGTAGACGCGGTTCCAGGGGATGGGCTCCCGGGCATCCCAGAACTCCGTCAGCCGCTCGATCTCTTCGCTCCCATCCGCCCGTACGGCGCTGTGGCAGCCCATGCAGGAGGCCACCGGGGGGATCCCGGCGCTGGAGGAACGCTCTGCGGAGGAGTGGCAGTACATGCAGTCGATGCCGTAGCCCCCGTCGTCGGTGGCGCCGGCGTGCACGTTGTGCGGGAATTCGATGGGGTCGTCGAAGGAGGGGTCATCCGCGAGGGCGACAGCCATCTCCACCGACTCGGCCTCCCCGGCGGACACCGTCGTCTCGTCCACGCCGCGGGCGTGGACGAAGGCGAACGATACCAGGATCGCGAGGCAGGCCGCACCAGCCAGGAACCACTGCTTCTTCATCACCGGTCATCTCGGTCGGAAGGGCAAACGGGAAGCGGGTTCCCCGTTTCTGGAAACAGGGCGGGAAGTTACCCCGGCCGCTGCGTCGCTGTCAACGCTGTCCGAGGGCTTCGCTCCCCATTGGACAGCGGGCCCCGAACCCCCCGTGCGACAGAGGGTTCCACCCACCGCCAGCTGAGAATCGATCTCAGTTGTCGAGGGAACGGGTTCGACCCACATTGAGGACATGTCTCCTCCCTCCGAACCGACTGGAACCGAGCCGACAGCCCCCCGCCCTCGGGGGCTCCCCCTGCCCTGGGGCCCCGTTTCCCTGCCGCCAGGGGATCCTGTCCGGGCCACCGTGGACCGCCGCAGCGTCGTCGTGGTCCGGACGGAGGGCGAGATCCGGCTCCACACCTCCATCCTGGACCCCGCCGAGTCGGAGCCCGAGTTTCCCGCCCTTAATCGGAGCACCGAGGAACCCGACCCGGACCCTGGCTGGTCCCGCTGGGCGCTGGCCGGGGACGAGGGCACGCTCTGGCTTCGACCCTGCCTCCCGGACCGGCCCCTGGTCCTCCAGCCCGAGGCCCCGTTCGTCCTCCTCCCCCGGGCCTCCGCGCGGGTCTTCATCCGGGTCCCCCTCTGGATCCGCGTGGAGTGGCAGGAGGGAAGCCCCGACCCCGAGGCCATCCCCGGCGAGGGCACGATCCTAACCGAGCAGCCAGTCACGACCCTCTCCAACACCTGGTGGGGCGACGTCATGGAGGGCGAGCTGGCCTACTGGCTGGAGACCCGGGCGCGGCGGGTCTACCGGGAGAACCTCAGGGCAGCCCACCTGGCCATCTGCCCCCTGGTCCTGGAGAACCGGAGCACCACCGAACTCCAGGTGGACAAGCTGGCCTTCCGGACCATCCACCTGGGCGTCTTCGGCGACGGAACCGGGTTTTGGGGCGACGAGTCCCGTGTCCGATACCAGGGGGAATCGGAGGGCAGCGAGGTGGAGGTCAGCGGTCGCCCCCCGGAGGAAGCGGGCAATCCGGTGCTGGTGACCCCGCCCCGAGTCCCGCCGGTGCGGGGGATCCGGGCCCGCACCTTCCAGCGCCTGAGGGGCATCTCCACTCTGGGGGGCTGGGCATGATGGCGCTCCTGGAGGGCTCCATGGACGCCTGGACGGCCGCCGGGGCCCTGACGGACCTCGTGGCGGCCACGGTGGAGCCGGCCCCCGCTGTCCAGGAGGCCGCGCAGGCGGAGCCCGACCAGGTCCTGGGGCGCCTGGACTCCCTCCTGGATCGGGAGAACTGGGGGATCCTGCTGCGGGCCGTCCTCTGGCTCGTGGTCGGGGTCCCCCTCCTCCTGGCCGCCACCTCGGCGCTCCGGCGATTCGTCTCGAAGAAGTACTCGCCCCAGCAGGGGCTGGTGGCGGGGAAGCTCGTCCTCTACCCGGGCTTCCTCCTCATCCTCCTCACCGTCCTCCACGAGCTGCAGTTCTCCCTGGCCCCCCTCCTGGGGGCTGCGGGGATCGTGGGCATTGCGGTGGGCTTCGCCTCCCAGACCTCGGTGTCCAACGTGATCTCGGGGTTCTTCCTCATCGGAGAGCGCCCCTTCCAGGTGGACGACGTGATCCAGGTGGGCTCCACCGTGGGCCGGGTTCTCTCCATCGACACCCTGTCCGTGAAGCTCCGGACCTTCGACAACCGCTTCATCCGCATCCCCAACGAGACCATCGTGAAGAGCGAGGTGACCACCATCACCCGCTTCCCCATCCGGCGCCTGGACCTGAACGTGGGGGTGGCCTACCGGGAACACATCCCCCGGGTCCGCGAGGTCCTCCTGGAGGTGGCCCGGGCGAATCCCAATGCCCTCATGGAGCCGGCGCCCGTCGTCTTCTTCGACGGGTACGGGGATTCCTCCCTGGACCTCAGGCTCACCGTGTGGGTGCCCCGGGCCCAGTTCTGGGACGTGAAGAACTTCCTCCTGGAGGAGATCAAGGCCCGCTTCGACGCAGAGGACATCGAGATTCCCTTCCCCCACCGCACCCTCTATGTGGGGTCCGTGACGGACCCTTTCCCCCTCAGGATGGAGTCGGGACCCCACACCGCCGAGCCCGCATCCCCCATGGCCCCCTCCCGGGAGGACCGGGGGCCCGGGGACGAAGACCCGGAGGCCCCCGGGGA
>REBX01000211.1 GCA_007692505.1 Gemmatimonadales bacterium
CCTCTTCGCCAGCATGATCCCGGCCTACAAGTCCGGCGAGCTCTTCGGCTTCTACGGGGTCATGGACAAGTTCGCCGGGATGGTGGGCCCCAGCGTCATGGCCGGGGTCATCACACTGACGGGCTCCAGCCGGATGGGGATCCTCTCGGTGGCCGTCTTCTTCGTGGTGGGGGCCTTCCTCCTCTGGCGAGTGGACGAGGACGAAGGGCGCCAGGTGGCCCGGGACGCCCAGGCCCGGGCCCGCCCCGTCCAGCCCGGGTCCCCGGGATGACCACGGACAGGCCCTGAATCAGCCCAGGGACCCGGCGCCGGAGGGGCATTGCCGGCTTTCAGGGCAGAGCCGGTTCAGAAGCGGGCCCTGAGGCCCATCCGGAAGGCCCGCCCCGGCCCGGGCTCGTAGAAGCGCCCCCCGAAGGCGTTCACGGCTACCGAGGCCACGTGCCCCCGGTCCAGGAGGTTCTCGATACCAGCCCAGGGCGCCACCTCCAGCCCGAACAGCTCACGGGGGGAGAGCCCGCCCCGCAGGTCCAGGAGGGCGTGGGAGGGCGTGAACTCCGTGTTGCCGTCGTCCACCGGGATCCGGTCCTCCCAGCGCCCGGCCACCTCCACGAAGCCGGGGCCGGACTCCAGCGTCACGGCCAGCCGGGCCCGGTTCGGCGCCACCCCGGGGACCTTCCGCCCCGAGAGGTCCTCCCCGTCCACCTCGTAGCTACGGAAGCGGGCATTGGTTCGGGTCCAGGTGGCCTGGACCTCGAGTGGGAGCCGCAGGGGGAGGGCCGTCAGGGCGACCTCGGCCCCGCTGTACCTGGACTCCCCGGCGTTCCGGAAGTATGTACGCCCCGGGGAATCCGGGACCTCGAAGGGAACGAGCTCATTGGTCAGGTCGGCCCGGTGCCAAACGGCCTCCCAGCGGACCCGGTCCGCCACCAGTCCGCGGAGTCCCACCTCTGCCGCCGTGCCCCGGAGGGCGTCCAGCTCGGGGTTGAAGCCCCCGGCGCCATCGGGCCGGTTCGCCAGCTCGGTGGTGGACGGGGTCTCGAAGAATCGGCTCACCGAGGCAGACAGGTCCATGCGGCCCGCCGTCGTCCGAAGAAGGGGAAGGCTCAATCCCACCGACGGACTCACCGCGTCCAGCTCCCGGTCCCCGGTGGCAGGGGCCTCGTCCGAGTCGCCGGGGAGGTCCCGGCGGTCCCGGGCCCGGAAGTCGTGCCGGTCCCACCGGAGCCCGGCCAGGACCTCGCCCTCCCCTGCCCCCACGTCCAGGGGAAGGGGGAGGAGGAGCTGCCCGAAAAGCCCCAGGCTCCGCACCCGCTCCGCCTGGTCCAGGGTGCGGGCGCCGGGTATGCCCCCGTCGTTCAGGAAATTCAGGCGGTCGTCCCACTGCCCCTGGGCCTCGAAGCCGGCCGTTCCCCGGATCCGGCCCGGCTCCGCGTCCCCGTCAGGCACCCGGAGGCTCTCCCGGTGGGCCTCCAACCGGATCCCGCCTGCAGACCGGGAGAGGTCGATGATGGCGGACGGGATGGGATTCCAGACGCTCCTCCGGATGCCGAAGACGGCCACCTCGGCCCCGAAGTCCCCCACGGGGCCCCGCCAGGTGGTGCCCAGCTGTTGCTGCTCCACCTCCTTGGAGGCCCCCTGGGCCAGGTTGAACCCCCAGGCCGGGCGGGCGCCGTCGTCCCGGGACTCCAGGGGGAGGGAGCCCGGGTTCTCGGCGTCCAGGTCCAGGACGTTGGCGGTCACGGTGAGCTCGCCTCCGGCCAGGGGGGAACGGAGCTGGCCATTGAACCCGAGCCGGTCCGAGGCCCCGTACGTCCCGTCTCCCGACGGAGCGGTCCGGAAGCCCTCCCACTGGACCAGCGACCCGGAGGCGAGCCACTCCGTCTCCCCGCTCCGCCCCGACGCGGTCACCTGCCCCCGGGCCAGGCCGTGGCTACCCACCACGGTCTCCACCTCGATCCGCTCCGCCTCGGGGCCGGGCCGCCGGGTCTCCAGGAGGAGGACTCCCCCCGAGGCGTTCCCGAAGAGGGAGGAGGCCGGACCCCGGAGGACCTCCACCCGTCCGGCGCTGCCCGGGTCCAGGTGCTCCAGGGTGGACTGGCCGTCGGGGAGGGTGGCGGGGATCCCGTCCACCAGGACCCGCACGCCCCGCACCCCGAACTGGGCGCGCCCACCGAAGCCCCGGATGGAGAGCCGCTCCCCCACCGCCGGGTTGTATCGGTTCTGGACCTGCACCCCCGGGAGCCCCTGTAGGGCATCGGTGAGGAAGACGCCGCTCCGGGCACGCCTCAGGTCCTCCTCGCCCAGGACCGAGATGGCCATGGGGGAGGCTTCCCGCTGGAAGCGCGTCCGGAGGACCGAGACCTCCACGGCCTCGAGACGCACCGTGTCGGCGGTGAGGGTGTCCGGAGGGATGGGGGCTGCCGACGACGTCGCCGGGGCGGAAGGGGGCACGGCCATGGCCCAGGGAGCCACGGGGTCGTCCCCGGCCATCGCCTGAAGCGCCGGTGGGATGGCGAGGAACAGGACGAGGGCGGGGAGGAAGAGGATTCGGCGCATGTGGAGGCGGCTCGGGTGCCGGGTGGAGGGAGTCTCGAGGACGGGGTCGGGATCGGGGATCAGCGAGGGGGAACCCGGACGTCGCCGGAGGGCATCTCCGCGTCGGGGCCCTCCAGGAGCCAGGTGTCGAACCACTCCATCATCCGGAGGTGGTAGTCCAGCTGGGCCGAGGCCCGAATGTAGCCGTGTCCCTCGTCGGGGTAGAGGACGAGCCGGACGGGCACGTCGGGCCGCCGCACCTTCAGGTGGCGGTAGAGCTCCAGGGACTGGCCGGGATGGACCCGGGTGTCCTCGGCTCCGTGGGCGATGAGGAGGGGTGTGTCGGCGCCGTCCACGTGGTAGACCGGGCTGCGCTTCAGGTTGTCGACCCAGGCGTCCCACAGGCGGGTCCGGGAGTGGACCAGGTAGAGCTCCTCGGGGATGTCGCTGGTCCCCCACTTGGACAGGTTGTTGGAGATGCCCACGTTCATGACGCCTGCCGCGAACCGCGGCGAGTAGTACGTGGACATCCAGGCCGTGGCGTACCCGCCATAGGACCCGCCGGTGACCCCCACCCGATCCCGGTCCGCGACCCCGGTGTCGATGAGGTGGTCCACCCCGTCCACGATGTCGTCGAACTCTCGACCAGCCAGATCTCCCTGGCTGCTCAGGATGAACTCCAGGCCCCGGCCCGTGCTCCCGCGGTAGTTGGGGTAGAAGACGGCGTACCCGGCGCCGGCAGCCACCTGCCCCGGGAGATTGTACCCGGTGAGCCAGCCGTTGGAGTAGTGGGCCTCCGGCCCGCCGTGCACCATGACGATGAGGGGGAGGGGGTCGTCGCCGGCGGCATGGCCCGGGGGCAGGACCAGGAGGCCGTCCACGTCGAACCGTCCGTCCCGGGCCCGCCAGGTGACGGTGCGCTGCTCGCCCATGGCCACTCCGGCAAGGTCGGGGTTCGAGTCCGTGAGGCGCCGGACCTCGGTGGCCCCGTCTTCAAGGACGAATACCTCGGGGGGATGCTCGGGAGTGCCGGCCACCAGCACCGTGGCCCCGTCCTCCCTGGGTGACATGGAGAGGATGTGGGGTCCTCCGGGCTCCAGGGTGCGGGTCAGGTCCGACCCGTCGGGCCGCACCGACCCCACCGACGACTCGGTGCTCTCGGAGGCGACGAAGTGGATCCGATCGCCATCCGCCCAGCGGATCTGCTCGAATTTCCCGAGGAAGTCGGGGAGGATGTTCCGGGGCTCCGCGCCGTCCTCCACGGGAACCACCATGATCCGGCCGTCGATGGGGTCGTGGATATGGTCTGCGGCCCGCAGGGCCAGTTGGTCGCCCCCGGGACTCCACTCGATCTGGGCGATCTTCCCCTCGTTGGCCACGTCGGCCACCACCTCCAGCGTCCCGGCATCCAGGACCACGACGGACTGGGCCATGAACGAATCGTCCACGGACGGGGAGGGGGCCACCGTCACCGCGATCCGGTCGCCGTCGGGGCTCCAGCTCTGGATGTACTGGGTCCCTTCGGGTGCCATGGCCTCCACCCGGGGTCCGTCGTCGCCGAAGCGGGCCACCCATCCACGCAGCTGGGGGCTCCCCTCCTCGTAGAGCTCGGGCATCCACGGGAGCTCCGACTCCGGCCCCGACATCGCCTCGGGGGCCCGGAAGGAGAGGGCCGAGCCGTCGGGCGCCCATGCGTGCCCCAGGATGGAGGTCTCGTGCTCCAGGAGGAGGGCGGGCTCACCCCCGTCCGGGGACACCTCCCAGATGGCGTTCCCATTCTCCCCGGGGGCCCGGAAGGTCACGGTGCCGTGCCCGGGGCGGAGCTGCAGGTCCGTGGCGGGGCCCGGGGTCTCGATTCGCTCCTCCTCCCCGGTGGAGAGGTCCAGCCGGAAGAGGTGGGCCGCCGCCGGGACGTTCTCCTCCAGGGGGTCTGCCGGCACCCGCCGGGTGAAGACGACCCGATCCGATGTCGGGGCCACCGTCTGGGTCACGGACCGGAGCTCCATCATCTGGAGGGCGGAGAGCCCCTCCTGTGCCCCCACGGGGGCGGCAACAGCCAGGACCAGGAGGAGGAGGGCGGCCAGGGAGGACGTGAGGGCCCCGGCGGCTCCGGGCAGGCCCCGGAGGGCAACGGGGGCAGGCGCGGGGCGGGCAGGCGCGGAACGCATGGGAGAACCTCCGGAAATCTCTTCTGGTCCAGGTGGGACCCGATATAACGAACCGGCGGATCCAACCCTCAACCGTGTGGAGACGTTCCGGATCCGGCTCCCGGGAGAGTTGCCCGACGCGGCCCGGGGACCTACCCTGACCGCACTCCGGACAGTCACCGTACCCGTGCCCCCGTCCAGGCCCCGGGCACCCCCCGGGGACCCGGAACGGGTGTTCCCGACCCCGTCTGTCCGGCCCCGACGCCAGCTCCGGAAGGAACCCATGTGGAGGAAGATCGGAATCCCCCTCGTCCTCCTCCTGGCCCTCACGGCCTGGTGGGGCACCCAGCGCTACGCCACCGGTGACGACAGCCTCCCTCCCCTGGAGACGGTGACCGTGGATCGGGGCGAGGTCTCCCAGCGGGTGGTGGCATACGGATCCCTCCAGCCCGTGGACCGGGTGGAGGTGGGCAGCCAGGTCTCGGGAATCGTGGACGAGGTCCGGGTGGACTTCAACTCCCGGGTTCGCCGCGGCGACGTGGTGGCCCTCATCGACCCCTCCACCTTCGAGGCGGAGGTCCGCTCGGCGGAGGCCGAGCTCGAGTCGACGGAGGCCTCCCTCGAGCTGGCCCGCCACCAGTGGCAGCGGACCCAGGAACTCCGGGAGCAGCAGTTCGTCTCTCCCTCGGACGTGGACGAGGCCCGGGCCAGCCTGGCCCAGGCCGAGGCCGCCCTCCGGGTCCGCCAGCACGCCCTGGAACGGGCCCGACGCGAGCTGGAGCGTTGCACCATCAGGGCCCCGGCCGACGGTGTCGTGATCTCGCGCCAGGTGGACGTGGGCCAGACGGTGGCTGCAAGCCTGAACGCCCCCATCCTCTTCGAGATCGCCGCCGACCTCTCCCGTATGCACATACATGCCAGCGTGTCCGAGGCGGACATCGGCCGGGTGGAAGAGGGCCAGACCGTGCGTTTCGCGGTGGACGCCTACCGGGAGGAGGAGTTCGGGGGCGAGATCATCCAGGTCCGAAACGCCCCCATGATGGAGGACAACGTGGTCCACTACGAGACCATCATCGCCGTGGACAACGAGGACGGCCGGCTCAAGCCCGGGATGACGGCGGAGGTCTCCATCATCGTGGAGGAGCGAACCGACGTTCTCCGTGTCCGGAACACCGCCCTCAGGGCCCGGCTCCCCGACCAGATCCGTCCTCCCGAGCCTGCCGACGAGGACGCCCTGGACGGGCGGGTCTACCTGGTTTCCGAAGACGACCTGGAGGCCATCCCGGTCCGCACCGGACTCGCCGACGGGGTGCACACGGAGATCCTGGAGGGCCAGCTCTCCGAGGGGGACCGTCTCGCCGTGGGGCTCTCGCTGGGGGCCACCGGCCGGAACGAGGGCCGACGCAGCCTCTTCAGCGGCCAGCAGGCCCAGTTCTGACCGGCAGCGGGGGGATCGAACCGTGAGCCTCATGGAGCTGAGCGGCATCACCCGGACGTACGACACCGGGGCCGTCCACGTGAAGGCCCTCCGGGGCATCGACCTCACCGTGGAGGCCGGGGAGTTCCTGGCCATCATGGGGCCCAGCGGCTCGGGGAAGTCCACCCTCATGAATGTCCTGGGTTGCCTGGACCGCCCAACCTCGGGGCGCTACCTCCTGGACGGCATCGACGTGGCCAGCCTGGCCCGCTCGAAGCTGGCCCGGGTCCGGAACCGGACGCTGGGCTTCGTCTTCCAGGCCTTCCACCTCCTCCCCCGAACCACGGCCCGGGAGAACGTGGAGCTCCCCCTCCTCTACCGGGAGGAGGAGCTCAGCTGGAAGGAGATCCACCGCCGGGCCGCCCGGGCCCTGGACCAGGTGGGGCTGGCGGACCGCATGGACCACACCCCCAACGAGCTCTCCGGCGGGCAGAAGCAGCGGGTGGCCATTGCCCGGGCCCTGGTCACCGAGCCCCGCATCCTCCTGGCCGACGAGCCCACGGGGAACCTGGACTCCCGGACGAGCCTGGAGATCCTGGCCCTCCTCCAGGACCTGAACGAGGAGGGGATCACCATCCTCATGGTGACCCACGAGCCCGATGTGGCCGCCTTCACCTCCCGCACCGTGCGCCTCCGGGACGGGCTCCTCCGAAGCGACCGACGCCACGATGCCCTCGCTGCCCGCACGGCCATCTCCAACTGGGTCGACGAAGACGAGGATGATGCACCCCACACCGACCCGACGGGGCCCGGCCCGGCGGCCGAAGCCGCAGGAGTGGACGCATGAAGCTGAGTGCCATCCCCTACTCCGCCATTAAGGCGCTCCGGCGCAACACCATGCGGACCCTCCTCACCGCCCTGGGGATCATCATCGGGGTGGGTGCGGTGATCACCATGGTGGGGCTGGGCCAGGGGGCCAGTGCAGAGGTCCGGGAGCAGGTGAACCGGCTGGGGCAGAACGTGGTCCTGGTCTTCCCCGGCGACCGGCAGCTGGGCGGCGTCAGCATCGGGGGCGGGAGCGCGAACACCCTCACCGTGGAGGACGCCCGGGCCATCCGGGACGAGATCCCCGAGGTGGTTGCCTCCAGCCCGGAGGTGCGCTCGCAGCGGGTCCTGGTCTACGGGAACCGGAACTGGGCCACCCCGGTCTACGGGCAGTCGCAGGACTACCTCCAGATCCGGGACTGGCCCATGGAATCAGGGCGCATGTTCACCGAGGAGGAGGTGGCCGAAGCGGCCCTGGTGGGCGTGGTGGGGCAGACCGTGGTGCAGGAGCTCTTCGAGGGCGCGGACCCCATCGGCGAGACCGTCCGGGTGCGGGGGCTGCCCATCGAGATCATCGGGGTGCTGGCGCCCAAGGGGATGTCCCTCATGGGATCCGTCCAGGACGACCTCATGATCATCCCGTACACCACGGGCTTCCAGCGGGTGAGCGGCCGAAGCCACGCCATGGTCATCAATGTCCAGGTCTTCGACGAGGGATCCATTCCCATCGCCCAGGAGAAGATCCGGGACCTCCTCAGGGAACGGCACCGCCTGGCTCCCTACCAGGATGACGACTTCACCATCCAGAACCAGGAGGAGGTGGCCGAAGTGGCCACCGAGACCTCCCGGGTCATGACCTGGCTGCTGGGCTCCATAGCGGCCATCTCCCTCTTCGTGGGGGGGATCGGGATCATGAACGTCATGCTGGTGAGCGTCACCGAGCGCACCCGGGAGGTGGGGCTCCGCCTGGCCGTGGGTGCCCGGGCCCCCGACGTCCTCCTCCAGTTCCTCATCGAGGCGGTGATCCTATGCCTCCTGGGCGGGCTGGGGGGCATCCTCATGGGAGTAGTGGCCACCGAACTCATTGCCAGCTGGGCTGGCTGGCCCGCCCTCTTCTCGGTGGAGGCCATGGTCCTGGCCGTGGGGGTCTCCGCCATCGTAGGGATCTTCTTCGGGTTCTACCCGGCCTGGAAGGCGTCCCGACTCGACCCCATCACCGCACTGCGCCGGGAGTGACCCCGTGACCGAGAACCCGATTTCCCCCGACATCCCCCGCCTCCTCTCCCGGGTACTCCTCTCCCTGGAGGGGCTCAGGCGTTCATCGACCCCCACCGAAGAGGACTGGAGCGAGGTGGCCGACGACCTGGCAGACTTCGACCGCCAGCAGGAGACACTGGTCCACCGGAGCATCCGGGACGACGTCCGGGAAGCGGTGGACGCGGCCCGGGAGGCACTGGAGGCCCGTGATGCGGAGGGTGCCCGGGAGGCACTGCTGGAGGTGGGTCGGGCCTTCGACGAGTGGGTTCGGACCCGGGAGGGCCCTGGCGCCCCGACCTGACGGGGAGGCCCGTCACCTCCCGGCGCCGTTCCCGCCCAGTCGCTCCAGCTCCTGCCGGAGGATCCCCAGGGCGGGCTCCAGGCGGGCGGCGCCCCCCGGGCTGTCCACGAGGGACGAGTCCCGAGCCTCCGGGAGAACCTCCTGGGGCAGGAAGACCGGGTCGTCGGAGCCGGCCATGAGGACCTGCGAGAGGGTCATCCCGTCGGGATCCCTCCCCCGGGCCAGGCAGTGCACCACAAGGTCCCGGCACGTCACCACACCCCACGCCCGTGCCCTGGGGCCCAGGACCACCAGTACGTTGGAGCCGGAGTCCGCCAGGCGCCGTGCGCCCAGCGCCACCGTATCCCCCAGGAGGGCAGACGGCGTTCCCCTACCGGACGCTGGTCGGTCGGACATGGTGCGGCACCTCCCCCGATGAGCTCCCCTTTCGGCGCTCCCCGGCCGGGGACGCCCGACTCCAACCTGCAACACGCCCCCGCCCCGGCGCCAGAACTTTCTCGGCGCGGCCCCTCGCGGCGCCGACCTCAGCGCCGGATCCGCACCAGCCCTTCCTGGGCCACCGAGGCCACCAGCGCCCCGTCCCGGGTGAAGATGGACCCCCGGGCGAAGCCCCTCGCCCCGGTGGCCACCGGCGAATCCATTACGTAAAGGAGCCACTCGTCGGCCCGGAAGGGGCGGTGGAAC
>REBX01000150.1 GCA_007692505.1 Gemmatimonadales bacterium
AAGTGGAGTTCCCCCCCCGGACGGAGCACCCGGAAGACCTCCCGGAAGAGCCCGGACTTGTCTGGCGACAGGTTGAAGACGCAGTTGGACACCACCACGTCCACCGAGGCGTCCTCGATCCCGAGTGGGCCCAGCTCCTCCATGTACCCGAGATGGAACTCCACGTTGGAGCGGGCATGGCCGAAGGCGCGGGCATGGAAGTCGCGGTGGCGCCGGGCCACCTCCAGCTGCTCCGAAGTCATGTCCACACCGATGACCCGACCCCGGGGGCCCACGAGGGCAGAGAGGAGGTAGCAGTCGCGTCCGGCCCCGCAGCCCAGGTCCAGGACCGTGGCCCCCTCCAGGGCCTGGGGAAGGGGAATCCCGCAGCCGTAGAATCGCTGGCGGACCTCCGGGTGGAGTTTGTCCAGGAGGGTCCGCACCCGGGGATCCGGCGGATCCGTGGAACAGCACGCCCCGGTCTTCAGGTCGTCGGAGGAAGAGAGAACGCGGCCGTAGTAGTCGCGAATGTCCTCCCGGACCGTCGAAGGGGTCCCGGGAGCAGCGGTCGATGAGGGTGAGGACATGAGTCTCGCGTGTGGAGAGGAGGGAACCTTGTTGTCTTCAGTCTCGGAATCCGGGAGGCAGGGCTGGAGTTCCGAAGCACCGTCCGGGTGCGGCCCGGATCGGAAGCGCCTATCTCCCGGATGGCGCATTGCCTGCTGTTTCCTCCCCCTCCTCCTCCCCGTTGCCCTGGGTGCCACCCTCCTCATGCCCGAGCCCGAAGGCCCGGAGTTCGGACCCCGTGACCTCCTGGACTGGCGGGAGGAGTCATTCCAGGGCCACACCCGATGGAGGCTCGACGAGCTGGGAGGCTTGGAAGGCGTGCAGGCGTCATGCGAGCCAGGCAACGCCTCCGGTCGATTCGTGGAGGTGGAGGTGGACCTGGAGGAAACGCCCATCCTGGAGTGGCGCTGGGCCGTGGAAGCGATGCCGGAGGGACACGACGAACGCTCCCGCTCCGGAGATGACTTCGCGGTGAGACTCTACGTGATCGGCGAGGAACGCGCGCTCCGCTGGAGGACCCGGGCGCTCAATTACGTCTGGAGCCGCAGTGAGGAGACGGGGTCGGGCTGGAAGAATCCCTACCAAAGGCAGGTGGCCATGGTGGCGCTGCGGACCGGCCTTCCCGACAAACCGGACTGGGTGACGGAACGGCGAGCTCCGGTTCCACCGCCGTGAGTTCCCGCCGCAATGACGGCAGGCGAATGACGCGTCCGGGGGCGGATCACACTGCCACGGCCCACCCTCGTGCCTCGGCGTGGCTGGCGAACGTCTCCCGGAGCCGGGCCCGGGCTCGGGACAGGCGACTCCGGACGGTCCCCACGGGGACCTCCAGGAGATCGGCGACCTCCCTGTAGGTGAGCCCCTCCACGTCGGAGAGCATGACCACCATGGAAAACTCCCGGGGGAGGGCGCGGATCTCCTCCAGGAGGACGTCGTCCACGCTGTCCTCGAACACGATCTCGTCGGGGCGGCGGAATCGGGTGGGGAGGACGCTCTCGGGTCCGGAGGGCTCCGATCCGGCGGTCAGATCCGTCTCCCGATCCATGAGGGCACGGCGCCGACGGCTCGTCTCCTCCTCCTTGAAGAAGAGGTTCCGACAGATCGTGAAGAGCCAGCTCCGGCAGTTCGTACCGGGCTCGTACTGCTCCCAGGATTCCCAGGCCCGCAGGAAGGTCTCCTGGACCAGGTCCTCGGCCCGCGAGGGATCTCCGGCCAGCCGGAGGGCGAAGCGGTGGACCGAATCGAGCTCGGGCAGTGCCTCCCTGGAGAAGGCCTGGTGCTGGTCGGCGGGCCGCATGGACATGGACTCCTTCATGGTGCCTCCGGATGGATGGACCCCCGGGCTGGAGCTCCCGGGACTCACGACGTTCGAATCCAGAGTGGAACAAGAAGCGTTCCGTCCTCCCCGATACCGGGAACCCCCTGTCCCCTCAAGGGTTGAGGGCAGATATTCAGGTCAGGGCCAGCGCCACGATATTTCGTGGAAACACGACGGCTCGTGACATGGGCCCTGAAATCTCGTGGCCACTGGACGCCGAACCGGTGCCCGAATCCCGGCTCCTCCGACTCCCGGACCGATGCGCGAATCCGACGCTCACCAGGATGCTCGGGCGGCTCGACTCCGAACCTGGGCCCTCCTCCTCTCGGCCCTCCAGGGGGCGCCCGGTGCCGGGGAACGCCTGGCCCTGGCCTCCGAGGCGATCCCCTCCATCACCGGTGCCGACCTTGCCGCCGGCATGCTGGTGCGAGCAGCACCTCAGGACACCCTCCTGAAGGTGAAGGACGCTCGAGGCCGAGCCCATCCCCATGCGGGGCCGCCCGTCCTTCGGGGGAACGGGCTGGACCAGGTCCTGGCCCGGGTGGCCGATTCAGGACCCACATGGTTCTCGGCCCCCTCCACGTGCGGACCGAGCGAGACCACCGGCCCCCACTGGATGGATGACCTGGGCCTCCATGTCCTCCTGGCCTCTCCCCTGACGGTGTCGCGGGACCAGAGGGGCCTGGCTCTGGCCGCCTGGTGCTCCCCTCCCTCCGACCCACCCCAGTGGGAGGCCTTCCTCACCACGCTGGCCGACCACCTCGCCCTGGGCTTCCGGAACCTGGAGCTGGCCCGGGCCCTCAAGGAGAGCCGCGGGAGTGAACGAAGGACCCGGAACCGGTTCACCGCACTCCTCGATGTGACGAATGCAGCGGTGGGCTCCCTGGACCGGGACACCCTCTTCCGCCGGGTCGCCCAGGCCATCGGGAATGTGGTCGAACTGGACCGGGCCAGCCTGCTCCTCCTGGACGAGGAGGATCAGGCCTTCTCGGTCGTCACCCTTCTGGACCGGGACGCACGCGGACTCCGGAGCGAGCACTCCCGGCTCCCCAGGCACGCCAGCGTGGCCGGCGACGTCATCCAGTCCGGCGAATCCAGGATCTGCCGCGATCTCGGGGACCGACCACGCCGCTGGGAGGAAAAGGGACTGCTTCGTGCGGGGATCCGATCCTACGTCTCCGTCCCGCTGGGCATCCGCCACAGACCCCTCGGGGTCCTGGCCATCGGGAGTCGGAGGCCCGGACAGTTCTCTCCGGAAGACGCCACCTTCCTGGAACAGATGGGGAACCAGATCGCCCTGGGACTCCAGAACATGCTGGACCACGAGCGCACCGAGGACCGACGACGGGAGCTCGAGTCCGAGAACGAGGACCTCCGGCGGAGGGTGGATGCGGTTGGGTCCGGTGGCAGGGTGGTGGGCCGGAGCAAGGCCATGGAGGTAATGCTCCGAAGGGCCATGCAGGTGGCGCCCACAGACGCCACGGTCCTCCTGCAGGGGGAATCGGGGACGGGGAAGGAGCTGGTAGCCCGGGTCATCCACGAGGCCAGCCACCGTACCGATGGACGTCTTGTCCGGGTGAACTGTGCCGCCATCCCCCAAAACCTCTACGAGAGCGAGTTCTTCGGCCACGTCCGGGGGGCATTTTCCGGGGCCGAGAGGGACCGGGCCGGACGCTTTGCAATGGCCCACGGCGGAACCCTGTTCCTGGACGAGGTGGGTGACCTCCCCCTGGAACTCCAGGCCAAGTTCCTGCGGGTCCTGCAGGACGGGCGCTACCAGCGCGTGGGGGACGACGAGACCCGCTCCGCCGACGTCCGGGTCATCGCCGCCACGAACCGGGACCTGGAGGACGCCGTGCGGGACGGAGACTTCCGCTCGGACCTCTACTATCGACTGAGTGTGTTCCCCATCATGATCCCCCCGCTCCGCCAGCGACCGGAGGACATCCCCCTCCTGGTCCGCCACTTCCTTGCAGAACTCTCGGAGGGCACGGGGCGCCCAACCCCCTCCGTCGCCCCGGAGGACATGGGACACCTCATGTCCCGTTCCTGGCCCGGCAACGTCAGGGAACTCCGAAACGTGGTGGAACGAGCGCTCATCGTGTCGGGAGGTGGGCCCCTCCGATTCGAGGCCGACCCCCACGCCTCCCGGACAGACAGGCCCACACCTCCGGAGACCGGTGCGGGAAGGGTCCTCACCGAGGAAGAGGTGGAGACCTTCATCCGGAACAACGTGGAGGCGGCACTGCGCTCCGCCCGGGGACGTGTGTGGGGGGAGGGTGGGGCCGCTGACCTGCTGGGGATCCCCCCGACCACACTGGCCTCACGGCTGGACCGACTCGAACTCCGGCCCGCCGACTTTGCCGAGGAATAAGGGACCCACATGCGCCTTGCCAGAACGGACCACCGAACCGAAGGTCAGGGATGAAGACTGATACCAGTGACCTCCCGGGCACGGAAACCAGCGAACTGAACCGCGAGCTGGGTTTCTTCGCGGTCTTCGCCACCGCCACGGGAACCATGATCGGCGCGGGGATCTTCATCCTGCCCGGGATTGCCGCCGCAGGAGCCGGGCCCGGAGCGGCCCTCTCCTTCCTCCTGGCCGGACTGGTCACCAGTATCGCCGCCATGAGCGTGTCGGAGCTGGCCACCGCCATGCCCAAGGCCGGGGGTGACTACTACTTCGTGAGCCGGGCCACCGGCCCCCTGGTGGGGACCATGGTGGGTGCAGGGGCCTGGCTGGCCCTGGTGCTCAAGGGCTCCTTCGCACTTGTGGGGCTGGGTCAGTACGTCCTCCACTTCTCTCCTGTGCCGGTTCTCCTCACGGCTGCAGCAGGGGGCATCCTCCTCACCCTGGTGAACCTGGTGGGTGCCAAGGCCAGCGGCACACTGCAGAACTTCATCGTGGTGGCCCTCCTGGCCATCATGGTCGCCTTCGCCGTCTTCGGCCTGGCCGCCGTGGAACGGGAGATCATGTCGCCCTACCTGCCCTTCGGCTGGTCCGGGGTGTTCGCCACCACCGGCGTCGTCTTCATCTCGTACCTGGGGGTCATGAAGGCGGCAGCCATCTCCGAGGAGGTGAAGGATCCCCAACGGAACCTCCCACTGGGGATCCTCACCTCGGTGGCCGTGGTCACCCTCCTCTACGTCCTCACCATGGTCATCGTCACCGGGGTCCTGCCCCAGGACGAAGTGGTGGCCGCACCGGCTCCCCTGGCCGATGCAGCAGGGCTGTTCCTGGGGGCCATGGGAGGCCTTGTCATCGCCATCGCCGGAATCCTGGCCACCCTTTCCACCGGGAATGCAGCCCTCCTCTCCTCTTCCCGGTATCCCTTCGCCATGGCCCGGGACCGCCTCATCAGCGGGTGGATCAGCTAGATCTCGCTCCGGTTCAAGACACCGTCCCGATCCATCGTCCTGACAGGCATCGTGATGACCAGCCTGGCCCTGCTTCTGGACGTGGAAGGCCTGGCCAAGCTGGGCGGCGCCTTCGGACTCATCGTCTTCGGGCTCGTGAACGTGTCGGTCCTCATCCTCCGGCGGGCGAGTCCCGAGTGGTACCAGCCGTCCTTCAAGGTGCCCTTCTACCCGGTCCTGCCGGCCCTGGGGGCCCTGGCCGTCCTCCTGATCCTGCCGGGGATGGGGTGGCTCTCCCACGTCTCTGCGGTGGGGCTGGCCCTGGGTGCGACGGCCTGGTACCTCTGGCGACGCCGCTCGGTGGAGGCCGGAGGGGAGCGGATCCAGCCGGAGTACGGGCTGGGCGATCGGTTGCAGGAGCTCCAGCAGGTCCAGTCGCTGGAGGACAAGCGGGCCGCCCTGGAGGGCGCTGGCGCACCGGCCGTGCCCGTATCCGCCTCCGTCGATTCGGCGGAGCTGGCCGGGGCACGGGTCGTTGTGGAGCTGGACGACAACCAGCCCTACAAGCAGCTCCTGGTCCTGGCCGCCTCGTTCGGGGGGCGGTATCAGGCCCCGGTAGACGCGATCATGGTCACGGAGGTGCCCCCCCAGCGCCCCCTCCAGACCCAGTTCAGCGCCCCGTCCGTCCAGTGGCGCAGGAAGATGGAGGAGCGGATGGAGGAGCACGGGGTCCCCCTCCGCTTCCACCACATCCTGGCCCGGGACCGGGCGAGGGCCATCCTCTCTCGAACCACGTCGGACACCCGGATCCTCCTCCTGGACTGGCACCGGGAGTTCAGGCTCGGGAACCTGCTGGGGAGCTACGTGGATGCGATCCTCCGGAAGAGCCCTTCCCGGGTGGCGGTCCTCAAGTACCGGGGCCACAAGAAGTACGAGCGCATCCTCGTGGCCACGGCAGGGAGCCCCTACGCCACGGCCGAGGTGGAACTCGCCGACGCGGTGGCATCCTTCACCGGGGCGAGCCTCACCTTCATGATGGTCCTCCCTCCCGACGCCTCGGAGGCCCGGGAGGAACAGGCAAGGGCCTACCTGGAGCGACTGGACGAACTCACGGAGAACGATGCCCACCTGGTCCTGGAGCGGGACGAGGACGTGGCCCGGGCCATCGTCCGGGTGGGCGAGCGCCACGACCTCATCGTCCTTGGGAGCAGCCGGGAAGTGAGCCTCCGGACCCTCTTCGGCCGTCACGTGGTGGGACGAATCGCCGACGAGGTGGCAGAAAGGGCTACCGGATCGGTCCTGATCACCAAGGACCCCGCCGTGACCCGCAGGGTGTCCCGCCGCCTCCTGGACCGCCTTGGACTGGGCCGCCGGAAGAGCCGGGATGGTGACATCACTTCTGCAGACGCCACGGTGGTCTTCCCCCGGAAGGAGTCCCGCCGGGACGAATCGTAGTCTGACCCCGCCCTTCGCCACGGCAGCTACGCCCCGCACGGGCTCGCACGAAGAGACCCCGGGGGCCGCGCCGGCATCGGGCGCCCCTCGGGGTCTCCTGGGCCCGGGCCTCGTGGCCCGCGGACCGGCGCGGCTCGGGCCGCGTCAGGCCCTCACCGCCGGTAGCGGACCTCCCCGTTCAGGATGGTCAGGTCCACCCGGGTGTCCTGGATCTCCTCGTCGGGCACGGTGAGGAGGTCCCGGTCCAGGACCACCAGGTCCGCCAGCATGCCCGGGGCGATCCGGCCCAGGTCCTCCTCGTGGAAGGCCGCCTCGTGGCAGGAGAGGGTGTAGCTCCGGAGGGCCTCCATGCGGGTCATGGCCTGCTCCGGGAAGAAGGCTTCCCCGTCCCTCATGACCCGCGTCACCGAGGAGAAGTAGGACTCGATGGGGGAGATGGGCTCCACAGGGACGTCGGTCCCATTGCAGATCGTGGCCCCCGAGTCCAGGAGGTCGCGCCAGACATAGGCACCGCTCCGAGCCCGCTCCTCGCCCAGCCTGGGCTCGATCCAGGGCCCGTCCGACGTCCCGTGGATCCCCTGCATGGAGGCGATGACCCCCAGCTCGGCGAAGCGGGGGATGTCGTCGGGGTGGAGGTGCTGGGCGTGCTCGATGCGCCAGCGATGGTCCTCGACGCCTTGCAGGACCTCCTCGTAGATGTCCAGCGCCTCCCGGTTGCCCCGGTCCCCGATGGCGTGGGTGTGGAGCTGGTACCCGTTCTCCAGCGCCAGTTCGGCCAGCTCCCTCAGGGTGGACGGCTCCGTCTGGGGAAGACCGGTGGACTCGGGCATGTCGGCATAGGGCTCGAGCTTCCAGGCCCCGTGGGTGCCCAGGGCCCCGTCGATGGCCCGCTTGATGGCGCGCACGGTGAGGAAGTGGTCCCCGTAGCTCACCATACGGTAGTCCTGCAGGCGCTCCCGCATGGACTCCATGGACTCGCCCCGGACCGCCACATGGAGCCGGACCGGGAGCTCGCCAGCGTCCGCCAGGTCCCGGAAGAGCTCGATGGTGGAGAAGCTCGAGCCCTGGTCGTGGAAGGAGGTCACGCCGTGGGCCAGCGCCTCCTCCCCGGCCAGCTCCACCTGCCGGAGCCTGCGCTCGTGCCGCTCCTCGTCCGACATCTGGCTCTCGAAGCGGGAGTGGGCGAACCGGGCCGCACCCTGCGCCGCCTGTCGGAGGAAGCCCGTGGGCTCGCCGGCATCGTCACGGACGATGGTGCCACCGGAGGGGTCCGGGGAGTCCGCCGTGATCCCCGCCTCCTGCAGCGCCGGCCCGTTGGCAAAGCTGGCATGTCCGCTGGCGTGGGTCAGGAGGACCGGGTTGTCCGGGCTCACCTCCGTCATGGAGTGATGGGTGGGAACTCCGTCGAAGGTGTTGTCAGGGGCCGGATCCCAGCGCTCCTGGTGCCATCCCCTTCCGGTGATCCACTCCCCGGGCTCCGCCTCCTCCACGGCCTCCTCCACCAGGGCGATGATCTCCTCCCAGCTCGTGGTCCCCGAGAGGTCCACGGTGAGACGGGCTTCCCCGAGGCCCATGAAGTGCCCGTGCCCTTCCACGAACCCGGGAATGACCAGGCGGCCATCCAGCTCGACCACCTCGGTGTCGGAGCCGACCCACTCCCCGATCTCGGCGGAGGAGCCCACTGCCACGATCCGGCCGTCCCGGACAGCCACTGCCTCGGCCTCGCCCATTTCGTCGTCGAGGGTCACGACCTTCCCGTCCAGGAGGACCAGATCGGCGACCCCGTCGGGAGCATCGGGGCCATTGGCCTCCTCGCACGCCGCGAGTTGCAGGAGGAGGACGGCCATGGCCAGCGAGAGGGCGAGCCGCAGACTGCGGTGGAATGGGAGCATGGGTCGGACACCTGCCATGGTTGCGTTCCTGGATCCGGGTGGTCGAGTTGGGATAGAACCATCCCCAAGGTGGGGAACCGCGCCGCAGGGCGCCAGCATGGGCCGCCTTCAGGCAACCCGGCGATCAGGAGGGCCGGGTCCAGCTCACCCCCAGGACCTCCGCGCCGGGGTTCCGTTCCCCCAGGCTGGCGTTGGAGAGATGATAGAGGTAGAGCCCCACGCGAGATCCGCCCGGGAGGGAGCGACGAAGCTCCAGGCCGGACCGGAACTCCAGGCGGCTCCCCAGCTGCTTGCCATTCCCCCGGTGCCAGAGCCCAGCCGCCACCGAGGGCAGGAGCGTCCAGCCATCCGCAGACCCCAGGGACATGGGGAGGACAACCCCTGCGTACCCGTAGGCGGAGCCGGCAATGTCGAAGGTGGCACCGGCGTGTGCCTCCAGCGGGCCGGGGAGGCCGGGGAGCATCCTCCATCCCAGGTCCATGGCCACGCTCTGGTCGGAGCCGGCCACGTCAAAGTAGCCGAACCCCACGGTCAGGGCAGAAACCGGGTCTGATGCCTCCCCG
>REBX01000147.1 GCA_007692505.1 Gemmatimonadales bacterium
GGACCCGCTCGAGGTAGGTTGTGACCTGGGGGAGGTCTCGGTCCCACTCCGCCCTCAGCCCCGCCATCGCCCCGGCCCGGGGCGCGGCCCCGAAGGTGGGCCGTGTCCGGATGTCCGACTCCACCTGGTACACCCCCAGCAGGTCCACCCGGCCCGCCTCCCCCACCGGCACGGAGGCGCTCCCACCGACCACCGTGGTGGGGCGGGGCCGGAACAGACCCGTCTGCTCCCAGCTCACCCGGAGGCGATCCGAGGTGGAGCGGGCCAAAAGGGTCTCGGGCTGCAGGAGGGTCACCGTGCCCGACTCCGTGTCCAGGAGGTAGTCCAGCCCGGGGCGGAGTCGGCGATCACCCAGGTAGAGGCGCTCGCTCCCCTCCCGGATCCCGAAGCCCCCCAGCGAGATCCTGGAGGCCCCACCGGGGCCCTCCACCTGGAGGGAAACATTCAGTTGGTACAGGGCCGATCCCTCCCGCTCGAAGGGGTCCTCCGCCTCGTAGATCCTCCGGTTCGCGTCACGCCCCAGGAGCTCCCGGACATCTCCTGCCGAGAGCCCCTCCGAGGGGACGGGCGCCGGTTCCAGGAAGGGCCTGAGGGTGGGGAAGACCAGGAAGGTCCCGGCCAGCCCTGCCCCGTCGGGCCGCTCCCGCTCCGGCTGGAAGAGGACGGCCCGATCCACCCGCTCGAAGGGGGCGCTCTCATCCAGCCCGAACACCTTCAGCAGGGAGATCCTCTCCCCGGAGGCCCGGGTCAGGAAGGTCCGCCCTCCACTCTCCTCTCCCAGCGAGATCCCCACCTCCACGGACCCGGGGTCCACCTGCCCCGAACCCGAAAGCCGGTAGATGGACCTGGCCTCCCGCTCCCAGGTGGGCCGACCGGGCTGGTGCCGGCCCCGGGTGGCCCGGACCAGGGAGAGGGTGGGGATCCCGCCCTCGTTCTGGATCCGCTCGGGGTTGTAGTCGCCCACCTCCGACCCGGCCTCGGTCACGTACGTAACAGCCAGGGCCTCGTCCGGCCGGAGGGGCGAGCGAAGTCCGATCCAGAGGCCCGAGGGGTGGAGGTAGTAGTCCTGCCCGGGCCTCAGATAGCGCCACCACCCGGCCTCCCGGACCTCCTCGCCTCCGGATCCCTCCAGCACCGCATCGGCCTGGACGTAGCCATCCACCTGCTGCTGCCTCAGGGGGTCCCGCTCCATCCTCCACACCTGGATGGGTGCCGGACCGGGAGCCACCTGGGGGGGCGCAGCCCCGGGGACGAGTCCCAGGAGGTCCAGGTGGGGGTGCCCGGCCACCTCCCGGGGGTCCACCAGGAAGAAGAACTGCCCCCGGACGTGGTCTGCGTCGTCCACTACCGTGGTGTCTTCCCGGATCACCCCCCGGTCTTCCTGGCCCAGCCGGAACTCCCGGGTCTGCCGATCGCCCTGCTGTCGGGCCACCACGGCCTGGAAGCTCACGGGCCCCGTGGCCGCCTCCGCCAGGAAACCGAAGTTTCCCGCCGGCACCCCACGGGTAAGGAAGCGGGACTCGGGAAGGGCGAAGGTGACATCGCCCAGCTCCATGCGCTGCAGGAGCTCGCCCTCCCGTCCGTCGTACCGGAGTTCGAACCGGTTCGCGGCCCCGAACTCCCGGGTCTGGTCGTAGTCCACGTCCACCTGCAGCCGCTCCGCCACGCTCCCCAGCGACTCCAGGGAGAACTGCACGTCGGGCTCCACCCGGGGGACCAGGCCCGGCGCACATGTGACCTGGAAGGAGGCATCACAGGGCCGGAACTGGCTCCAGTCCCCGCCGAACTCGCCCCGGGTGGTGAGACGCACCGCCAGGTCCGAGAGGACGCCTGCAGGCACGGTATCCGCCGCCACGGTATCCGCCGCCGGCCGGTCCGCCACCTGGGCCCGCACTTCCCCGGCTCCCCCCCGGAAACCCGGGAGGAGGAGGCAGAGGCAGAGGAGGGCTGGAGTGAGACGCATGACCTGCTCGTGGAGGCTGATCCCGGGGACCGGACCGGTCCGTTCCGGGTAGGACTTCGGCTTGAAGGGGACCACCGGAGCGGGTACACTCCTCCGGCCCCTCACCGGACCGGTCCCGCACCCTTCCCGCCCGCGCCCGCCATGTCGATCCTCACCCGATACGTGATTCGAGCCCACCTGGGCCCGTTCCTGTTCGCGTTCACGGCGGTCACCGGGCTCCTCTTCCTGAACGCCGTGGCGCAGCGGCTGGAGGATCTGGCCGGGAAGGGGCTGGGGATGGCGGTCATCGGGGAATTCATGCTCCTCTCCCTCCCCCACATCATCGCCCTCACCTTTCCCATGGCCGTCCTGGTGGCGGTCCTGTACACCTTCTCCGATCTTACGGCCCGGAACGAGGTGATGGCCATGGCCGCAGGGGGAATCCGCGTCACGCGGGTCCTCTTCCCCGTCCTCCTGGTGGGGGCCGTCCTGGCTGGCGGCATGCTCTGGTTCAATGCCCGGGTCCTCCCCGAGTCGAACCATCGGCTGAGCAACCTGGTGGCAGACATCGGGAGCAAGAGTCCCACGCTGGAGCTCCGGGAGCAAGTCATCAACGAGGTCCGGACGGCGGACAACGCCCGCTACCGCCTGCGAGCCCGGACCATCGACCCGGCTGCCAACGTCCTCTCCGACGTGACGATCTACGACCTGAGCCGCCCCGGCGAGACCCGGGTCATCGTGGCCCGGGAAGGCCAGATGGCCTTCACCGAGGACCGGGCCGACCTCTACCTCACCCTGGAGGACGGGACCATGTTCGACACGTCGGACAGCCGGCCCGGCGCCTTCCAGCGCATGGACTTCGAGCGGCAGATCCTCCCTTTCCGGGGGGTGGGAACCGCGCTGGAGAGGAGGGGTGAGGGAAGCCGGGGGGAGCGGGAGATGACCATCGGGCAGCTCCGGGACCGCATAGACCGGGAGCTCACCAGCCTGGAGTCCCTCTCCGAGGAGCAGCGCGAGGCCACCGTGCAGGCCGTGGCCCAGACCCTGGGGCTGGACCGGGAGGGGACGGACGCAGGGGAGATGGAGGCCCTCCTGGACGACGGAGTGGTCTCGGCCATGACCTCCAACCTCCGCACCGCCGGGCTCCGCTGGAACATCAACCGGCTGAACGTCTACCGCTACGAGGTGGAGGTGCAGAAGAAGTACTCCATCGCCTTCGCCTGCTTCGTCTTCGTCCTCCTGGGCGCGGCCTTCGCCGTCCGATTTCCCTCCGGCGGCGTGGGGATGGTCATCGCCACCTCCGTGGTCATCTTCTTCTTCTACTGGGCCGGCCTCATCGGGGGAGAGCGCCTGGCGGACCGAGGACTGGTCCATCCGACCCTGGCCATGTGGTTTCCGAACCTGGTCCTCCTCGTACCTGCCCTTCTCCTGTCCATCACCATGGGCCGGAGCATCGCCACCAGCCGGGGGGGCGGGTGGGACTCCCTGGTCTGGAAGGTGAAGGACGTGCTGGGCCGACCCTTCCAGTCGAAGTCGGGGACCGACACCTCTCCCCATCCCGTCGCCACCCCGGGGGGCTGACCCGGTGAAGCCCCGCATCCTGGACCGGCTACTCGCCGGCACCTTCCTCCGCCTCTTCCTCCTCTTCGTCCTGGGCGCCCCCCTCCTCTTCGTCCTGGGCGACGCCGTGGAGAACCTCGAGCGCTACCTGGACCGGGACCTCCCCCTGGCGGACGTCATCTGGTCGTACGCCTACCAGTATCCCCAGTTCGTCTTCTGGTCCTTCCCCATCGCGGCCCTCCTGGCCACGGTCTTCACCATCCAGCCCATGACGGTGCACCGGGAGGTCATGGCGACCAAGGCCGGCGGGATCTCGTTCTACCGCCTGGTGGCCCCACTGTTCTTCCTGGGCCTCTTCTTCACGGCGGCCGGCCTGGTCCTCTCCGAGGCCGTCCCCAAGGCGAACCAGATCGCGGCGGAGCTCCGGCAGGACCGGGACCGGAGGGCGGGCACCACCGGGCAGTTCGTGTACGTGACGGACGCCGGCGAGTCCCTCATGGCCCGGGGCCTCTCGCAGCAGCGGGGCCGCATGGAGGGGATCACCCTCCTGGCCGAACCCGACGGAGGGCTGGCGGAGGGCCCCGTGGTCCACATCATGGCCCGGGAGGGGTACTGGGACCCGGAGGCCCGGCACTGGGAGCTCCGCGATGGATACCGAAGGGAGCTCCACCCCGACGGCCACGAGGACTACGTGAACTTCGACACGTGGATCCACGACGCCCTGGTGGAGGGGCCGGAGGAGATCGTGGAGACCTACCTGGACGAGGACGAGATGAGCCGCGGGGAGCTGGGCACCCTGGCCGCCCGGGTGGAGCGCTCCGGAGGGGACACGGGCCGACTCCTGGTGAAGCGGGAGCAGCGCCTGGCCATCCCCCTGGCCACCCTCATCATCATCCTCTTCGGCGCCCCCCTGGCCACCTCGTCGAAGCGGGGTGGGGCCGCCATCGGCATCGGGATGTCGCTGGCCACCACGATCCTCTACCTCATGCTCTTCCGCATCGCCGGGGCCGCCGGCTACGCCGGAACGCTGAGCCCATGGCTCGCCGCCTGGCTGCCGAACCTCATTTTCCTGGTAGCGGGCCTCGTCCTCATCCTTCGCGTGCGTACCTGAGGAACCCCGGGGCCAGCACTCCCCCCGACACTTCCTGGACGGGGCCCCTGAGCACCACGTCCAGCTCCGGGCCCACCTGCACCTCCATCTCCCCCCCCTCCATGAGCACGGGGATGGCGCCGGGGGCGACCCGGCCTTCGCGGACCGCCGCCACGGCGGCGGCACACGAGCTCGTCCCCGAAGCCTCCGTGGGGCCGACCCCACGCTCCCAGATCTCGATGTGGACCCGGCCGGCCTCGTCCACCCCTGCGAGCTGCACGTTCGTGCCCTCGCTGAAGGCGGGGTGGACGGCCAGCCTACGGCCCAGCCTGGGCAGCGTGGTTCCCCGGGGGGCCCGGTCCCGGAAGACGACGGCATGGGGGTTGCCCACCGAGACCAGGACCGGGGACACCGTCCCCACACCCTCCAGGTCGAGGCGGACGTCGTCGTCGCCCACCGCCCCAGGTGCCCGGTCGAAGCCCACCGCCTCGGGCCCCACCGAGGCCCGCCCCATCTCCACCGAAATGTCCAGGAGCCCGGGTCGGGGCTCGCCATGGACCGTCATCTGGATGACGTCGCCACCGGAGCGGACCTGGAAGCCCTGGCCCACCTCCACCCGTTCCCTGCGGAGGAGGTGCCAGGCCAGGATCCGGAGCCCGTTCCCGCTCCGCTCGAACTCGGATCCGTCCGGGTTGAACATCCGGAGGGGGAACGGGTTGCCAGGGCCCGGATCGGGGTCCAGGAGGACCACGATCCCGTCCGACCCCACACCCCGGGTCCGGTGGCAGATCCGCTGTACCGCCTCCGGGGTCGCCTCGAACCCGGGCTCGTCGGGCCCGGCCGCCTCGAAGACCAGGTAGTCGTTCCCCAGGCCGTGGGCCCGGGTGAAGCGGGGGCCCGTCCGGGGGCGGTGGGAAAGGTATGGGCTGACAGTCATGACAGGTCGGGGCCGGAGGAAACTTCGATGGAGGAGGGAACGTAAGGCCGCCCGAAGCAGGATTCGAGGGGCCGGCACCGCCTGGACTTCCAGGCCCGGACCCGTTTCCCCGAGCCGCCGCCGCGGCTTCGTCGAAGCACCGGGAGGCTTGTGGATTTCTCAGGACCTGCGGCACAGGGAGGTTTCCGGGCTTCCACAGGGCGGGGGCCCCGGGAGGCTCCCGGCTCCCGGCTCCCGGGCTCCCGGGCTCCCGCCATACACCCGCCCCCCGATGCACCCGCCCCCCCGTTGACAGATAGCACCATTCAGCACAAACTGAACGTTCTGTTTGTTCGGCACGACCGTCCTCCTCCCCGCCCCAACCCCGATTGTCATGCACCCTGCCGCCCAGACATTCATCGAGAAGATGGGGCTCCACTTCGAGGGTGAGGGCCTGCCCCGCACCGCCGGACGGGTCCTGGGCCTGCTCATGCTCCGATCCGAGCCCGCGTCCCTCGAGGAGATCTCGGAGGCCCTGCAGGTGAGCAAGGCCTCCTCCTCCACGAACTGCCGCCTCCTGGAGCGGGGCGGGATGGCGGACCGGGTCTCCCTCCCCGGCGACCGAAGGGACTACTACCAGGTGGATCCCAACATGACGGAGCGGATGCTGGATGCGGCCCGTCGAAAGGTCGGAACTCTCCTCGAGATCATGGAGGAAGCCCGCACGAGCCTCCCGGAAGACATGCACTCGGCGCTCCGGCGAGTCGAGGAACTCCACGACTTCCACACCTTCCTCCACCACGAGCTGGGCGCCCTCCATGAGCGGTGGAGGGTCCGGCGGATCCCTGGAAACGAAGCCACGAGGGCGGACCTGGGAGAAGAAGCATGACAGCACGAATGAGTGGCTGGGGCACGCACACCTCCGACACGGTCGTCCCCGACACACCCGGAACCGAAGCACGACCCGGCCCGGCTTCGGCATTCGAACCCGGCGCCGGCGGAAGCGGGACGTCCCCCCGGGGACCCCGGCTATTCGGGGCCCTCCTCCTCCTGGCAGGAACGACGGCGGGAGGGCTGCTCCTGCCCGGTACCCTCGGGGCGCAGGCGCCCTCACCCACCCCACCTCCGGCCCAGGCGGAGCCCATGGCAGATGGTAATGACGCCCGGGACGGAAGCCAGGCCCGCTCCCACGACGACCCGGTGCGGCTCACCCTGCAAGAGGCGGTGGCCCGAGCCCTGGAGACGGGGCAGGAGGTCCGCCTGGTGGAGGAGGCGGTACTCCAGGCCGAGGAGGAGATCACCCAGGTGCGGTCCGGCGCCCTTCCCGAGGTGTCGGGGAACGTGACGTACACCCGGCAGCTGCGAAGCATCTTCGACGACGTGGGGGCCACACCCCCCGACATGAACGGGGTGGGTGAAAATCCCTTCGCGGACCTGCCCTTCGGACGGCCCAACACCTGGATCGCGTCCCTCTCGGTGAACCAGACCCTCTACGCCGCCGGCCAGGTGAGCATAGGGCTGGAGATCGCCGATCGGGTGCGGTCCGCCCTGCAGCACGAGCTGGCCGAGACCCGGGAGGAGCTGGCACGGGAGGTGAGGGAGGCCTACTTCCAGGCCGTCTTCGCCGACGAGCTGGTGGCCATCTCCCTGGAGGCCCGGGACGTGGCCGACCGGCAACTCCAGGAGGTGGAGGGCTTCCGGGAGCAGGGGCTGTCCTCGGAGCTGGACGTCCTCACGGCCCGAGTGGAGCGGGACAATCTGGAACCCCGGATCGTGGAGGCCCGAAACGCCGCCCGCCTGGCCCGGCAGAACCTCCGGCGGCTGGTGAACCTGCCCCGGGACCGGGAGCTGGAACTGGTGACCCGCCTGGACGCCGAACTGGCGGATGTGGACCGGGAGGCCCTGGAGGCCGCGGTCCGGGAACGTCCCGCGCTGCAGGCGGCCACCGAGCAGGTCCGCATCGGACTGGACCAGGTGCGCCTCGCCCGGGCCGGGTACCGACCCACCGCCTCGGCCTTCGCCGAGTTCGGGTTCCAGAACTTCCCCGGCACGGTGCTCCCGCAGGATCGCTGGCAGGAGGACTGGAACGTGGGCGTGCAGGTCTCGGTGCCCATCTTCAACGGTTTCCGGACCCGGGCGGAGGTGGAGGAGGCTCGCTCCGGAGTCCGTCAGGCCGAGCTGGAGCGGGAACAGCTCGAGGAGGGGCTCCTCCTGGAGTTCGACACGGCGCTGGCCGAGTTCGACGCTGCCCTGAGCCAGATCTCTGCCCGACGGAGCACGGTTGAGGAGGCCGAGCGGGCCCTGGAACTGGCGGAGCTCCGCTTCGGGGCCGGGTCGGCCACGGCGCTGGAGCTCTCCAACGCCCGTCTGAACCTGCAGCAGTCCCGGGTCAACGAGGTGGAGGCCCTCCTGGCATACGTCGAGGCCCTGGCCGCGCTGGAGCAGCTCACCGGGGGACGGATCCCCCTGGTGGCCCCGCGCCTCATGGAGGCAGACGGCCAGACCGGGCCAGGCGGTGGTGAAGGGGCCGGGGACGGGGCCGATGCCAGCGGTGACGATAGTGCCGGGGACGACGACGGATCTGGTCCCGACGGGGCCATCGATTCCGATGCAGGACACGAGAACAACCACGACACCACGAACAGGTGACATAGATGATGCGCATGGGACGAACGGGTTGGGTGCTCTCCGGGATCGGGCTGGTCCTCGTGGTGATCTTCGTGGTCCGGATCATCCAGCTCTCTGCCGACGAAGAGCCCTCGCCCACCGTGGACGAAATCCGGGAGTCCTCCGGGATGCCGGTGGTCGTGGCCGATGTGGAGCGAGGCGACCTGGAGACGTGGCGCCGCTTCTCCGGGACGGTGACCGGCGAGCGGGAAGCCGTGATCCGGGCCCGGAGCGACGACGAGATCCGGGAGATCCGGGTGGGGGTTGGCGACCGGGTGGAGGCCGGGCAGATGATCGTGCGGCAGGCCGGCCAGGGCTCCGATGCCCGGGTGCGCCAGGCCGAGGCGTCGCTGCGGCAGGCCGAGCGGAACGTGGACCGGCTCCGCCCCCTCTGGGAGGCCGGTGCCCTCTCCGACCAGGACTGGGAGGATGCGAATACCCAGCTGGAGGTGGCGCAGGCGGACCTGGAGGCCGTGGCCGAGGTGCAGGGCGGGATCGCCCCCATTGCCGGGGTGGTCTCGGAGGTCCCGGCCCGTGTGGGGAGCATCCCCGCCCCCGGCGACCCCCTGGTGAGGATCGTGGACGACTCGGCCTATCGTGTCCCCCTCCGGATGAGCGAGCGGCAGGCCGGCGAGATCGAGCGGGGGATGGAGGCCCGGGTGTCGGGGGTCGAGGCCACAGGTGAGGTGGACCGGGTGGCCATCCAGGCCAGCGCGGTGACCCGCCTGGTGGAAGTGGAGGTCCGCTTCCCGGGCTCGGCCCCCCTTCGCCCGGGGACGCTTGTGAACGTGCAGGTCCTGGTGGCGGTGGTGGAGGACGTGATCCGGG
>REBX01000212.1 GCA_007692505.1 Gemmatimonadales bacterium
GGCCTGGTCCTCCAGGGTGAGGGCCAGGCTGTACCCCAGGTTGGGGAGGAAGGGGAAGGGGTGGGCCGGGTCGCAGGCCAGGGGCGTGAGGACGGGGAAGATCTCCCGCAGGAAGAAGTCCTCCAGCCACGCGTTCTCCCGGGGGGAGAGGGCCTCGGGCGGAAGGACCCGGATCCCCTTCTCGTCCAGCTCCGATCGGAGGGCGGTCCAGCGGTCCTGCTGCCGGTGCATGAGGGCCCCGGCCCGACTCCGGATGGCCCGCAGCTGCTCCCGGGGGGTGAGGCCGTCCTTGCTCCGGCTGCGGACGTCGGCCCGCACCTGGGCGGCCAGCCCCGCCACCCTCACCATGAAGAACTCGTCCAGGTTCGTGGCCGAGATGGCCAGGAAGCGGAGTTGTTCCAGGGCGGGGTGGCGGGGATTCGCCGATTCCTCGAGGACCCGCTCGTTGAACGAGAGCCACGAGAGTTCGCGGTTGATGAATCGCCCGGGGTCCCGGGTGGCATCCGTGTCGATCACGGCCTACTCTTCCTCCATGGTCGGGCGGGCTCCGGACGGAGTGATGCGGCCCCTGCAAGCTAAGCCGTTCCCGCCCCTTTACGTGTAACGATCCGAGCCCGGAGCCCAACCATGATGGCCTCGATCCGCCCAGTCCTGCAATCCACCGGGGCCCTCCGCCTCTCCTTCGCTCTCTTCCTGGCCTGCGTCCTGGCGTTCCTGGCCCCTGCAGGCGCCCATGCGCAGGCTGCGTCGCC
Source organism: Gemmatimonadales bacterium (assembly GCA_007692505.1). Taxonomy (GTDB): domain Bacteria; phylum Gemmatimonadota; class Gemmatimonadetes; order Longimicrobiales; family Gaopeijiaceae; genus REBX01. The sequence continues at coordinate 753 of REBX01000212.1, forward strand.
GGACGAAGGCGAGCGGCGTCTTCTGACCCCGGCCGACTACGGCAAGTTCGAGTCGCTGGGACAGACCATGGTGTCCCCCGATGGCCATCGGATCGCCGTGACGGTCAGCCGCTTCGACGAGGACGGCGAGGTTCGGTTCCTGTCGCGGGACGGATCGGAGGTCCGGGTGGTGGAGAATGGAACCGCCCCGGCCTTCGCTGCCGAGTCGGGCTGGATCGGCGTGCGGGTCAATCCCGATGGGGACACCCGGGACGCGCTGAGAGAGAAGGGGGAGCCGGTCCGATCGGACCTTCTCCTCTTCCACCCCGACTCGGACCGTGAAGTTGAGGTGGAGACCGTCCAGGGCTTCGACTTCTCGCCGGACGGGACCCAGGTCCTGGTCCTCCGCCATCCTCGGAGCGGGAACGACCACTCGGGACGGGACGTCCTGGTGCGAGACCTGGAGACGGGGGTGGAGACGAACTTCGGGAACGTCTCCGAGGCCTCCTGGGCCCGAGAGGGTGCCACTCTCGTCATGATCGTGGATGCGGAGGCGAAGGCCGGAAACGCAATCCGGGTCCTGGATGCCCACGCCGGCACGCTCCGGACCCTCCACCAGGAGCCGGTACGCTACCAAACCCTGACCTGGCGGGATGACAGCGACGACCTGGCGGTCTTCCGCTGGGCGCCTGACGAGGAGCGGGGCGACACCACCTATTCCGTCCTGGCCTGGAGGGACGCCCTCTCCGGCGATTCGGAGCCCTACCTGCTGGAGGCCGAGTTGGACCGCACGTCGCTGACGGGGCCGGTGCGGCCCGGGGAGGAGCCCACGTTGCGAGTCGTGCCGAACCGGTCCATCTCCTGGTCCGAGGACGGAGACCGGATCCGGGTGGGGCTCCGGCCCCGGCCGGCGGATCCGGAGGCCGAAGGGGAGGAGGGCGAGGAGGACGCCGATGCCGATGACGACCAGGCATCGGACGACGAGGATCCCCCCGGTGTGGAGATATGGCACGCCGCCGACGTGGACCCGGTGCCCCAGCAGCGTATCAGGGCCAACATGGAACGGAACCGCAGCCTCCTGGCCTCCTGGGAACTGGGCGGCGGAGTCGTGGCCCTGGGCGGGGACGACCCGGAGGTGGGCGTGAGGCTGGAGGCCGGGGACCGGTGGGCCATCCTCACCGACCAGGCGCCCTGGGCCCGGGAGCGTATGTTCGGGCCGGTGTTTCAGGACATCCACGTCCTGGACGTCCACACCGGCGAGGTGGAGCCCGCCCTGGAGCGCATCGAGTTCTTCCAGGGGATGAGCCCCGATGGCCGCTACCTCCTCTGGTTCAATGACGAGCACTACCACGCCCTGGACCGGGACACCGGCGAGGAGCTGAACCTGACGGCCGGGCTCCCCACGAATTTCGCCAACGAACAGGTGGACGTGGTTGTCCCGCAGCAGCCACCCCATGGCACCACTGGGTGGAGCGACGACGGACGTTGGGTCTTCGTCCACGATCGGTGGGACCTGTGGCGGATCGCCCTGGACGGCAGCGGGGGCGAGCGCCTGACACGGGGCGCCGAGGACCAGGTCCGCCACCGGATGGTGCGGTTCGACTGGAGCGAGCCCACTGTGCCGGCAGAAGGGCCCCACGTGGTGAGCCTCTATGGCCAGTGGACGAAGGAATCGGGGTACGCCCGCGTGGAGGCGCCCGGCGAGGTGGAGGTCCTGGTGTGGGAGGACCGGTCGGTGGGCAGGCTGTCCCGGGCCGACGACGAGGAGACCTTCACCTTCGTCCGCCAGCGGCACCATGAGCCGCCGGCCCTCTACGTCACCGACGAGTCCTTCGGGGCCGCCACCCGGGTGACCTCGGTGAATCCCTTCGTGGAGGAGTACCACTGGTCACGCGGCGAGCTGGTGGACTTCACCAACCAGTGGGGGGTGGAGCTCCAGGCGGCCCTCTACTACCCGGCCGACTACGACCCCGACAAGACCTACCCCATGGTGGTCTACCACTACGAGCGGGTCTCACAGGGACTCCACAACTGGACGAATCCATCCGACCGGAACGCCTACAACACCACGGCCTTCACCCAGGCGGGGTACTTCGTTCTCCAGCCCGACATCGTCTATCGGCCCCGGGACCCGGGGCGGAGCGCCATGGCCGCCATCCTCCCGGCGGTGGATGCTGCGTTGGAGGTGGCCCCGGTGGATCCGGAGGCCATCGGGATCATGGGCCACTCCTGGGGCGGGTACCAGACCACCTTCGCAGTGACCCAGACGGACCGGTTCGCCGCGGCAGTTGCCGGGGCCCCGCTGACGAATCTCATGTCCATGTACCTCTCGTTCTACTGGAACACCGGGAGCACCGATGCCCGGATCTTCGAGATTTCCCAGGGTCGGATGGAGGTGCCCTGGTGGGAGGACTACGAGGCCTACCGGGCCAACTCCCCCGTGCACCACATCGAGAACATGAACACCCCCCTCCTCATGGCATTCGGGACGGAGGACGGAGCCGTGGAGTTCAACCAGGGGGTGGAGTTCTACAATGCGGCCCGGAGGGCGGACCGCGACTTCGTCCTCCTGGTCTACGAGGGGGAGAACCACTCCCTGGCCCGGCGTCCGAACCAGCTGGACTACCACCGGCGCACCCTGGAGTGGTTCGACCACTACCTGAAGGGGGAGCCGGCCCCGGTCTGGATCACCGAGGGGGTGCCGTTCCTGGAGCAGCAGGAGAAGCTGGAAAAGGGGCCTGCCGCAGGCCGCAGGCGGTGACGCACCTGCCGGAGGTGACTACCTTGGACCGTCTCCTCCCTGTTTCGTCGCCGGCCGGCGTCTGCCCCGGAGTTTCCTCCCGCCCATGATTCGCGTCACACTCCTCGGTACCGCAGCCTCCCGCCCCACGGTGGGCCGAAACGTGAGCGCAGTGTCGATCCAGCGGGAGGGCGAGAGCTGGCTCTTCGACTGCGGGGAAGGGACTCAGCGGCAAATGATGCGCTTCGGGACCGGGTTCGGGATCTCGGGGATCTTCGTGACCCACATGCACGCGGACCACTTCCTGGGGATCGTGGGGCTGCTTCGCACCCTGGCCCTACAGGGGCGTACGGAACCCCTCCTGGTGGCCGGCCCCCGGGGCGCCCGGTCCCTCCTGTCGGAAACGGTCCACCTGGGCGTCACCCGGGTGCCCTTTCCCGTGCGCATCGTGGAGATGGAGCCCGGGGATGCCATTCCTGGAGACGGGTTCGAGATCGCCGCCATCGAGGTCGAACACGGCACGCCGGCGGTAGGGTATTCCCTGAGGGAGTTCCCCCGCCCCGGCCGCTTCGACGTGGAACGGGCCCGGAGCCTCGGAGTGCCCGAGGGCCCCCTCTTCGGGCGCCTGCACGCCGGTGAGTCCGTTGAGGTGGATGGGCGGACCATCCGGCCCCAGGAGGTGGTGGGGCCGGAACGGCCGGGCCGGAAAGTGGTGTATACCGGCGACACGGCCCCTGTGGCCTCCGTGGTGGCAGAGGCCGAGGGGGCCCAGCTCCTGGTCCACGACGCCACCTTCGGCGACGACGAGGTGTCACGGGCCCGGGACACCTTCCACACCACGGCGAGGCAGGCCGCCGAGGTGGGCAGGCGGGCCGGCGTGGAGCGGCTGGTCCTCACGCACCTATCGGCCCGCTACGCGGCGAATCCATCACCCCTGCAGGCACAGGCCCGACGTGTGTTCCCGGGAGCGGTGGTGGGAAGCGACGGCCTGGAACTCGAGATTGGATACCCCCGGGACCCCTCCGACAACGGAGCTGGATGATGCTCTACCCAGAGAGGATGGAGATCCGCGGACCCGGCTGGGAGGAGGCGCGTCCGGCCCGGGAGGAGGAGCGCCGGACCTGGGCGGTGCGCTCGGCGGCCTTCTCGGCCCTGGCCCTTGCACGGGAGGTGTTTGGCGAAGATGCCGAGGTCCGCCGGGCCCGTTTCCCGGGGCGCAACGGCATCGAGGGCCTCGTCACCCTGTCCGTGCCCATGGACCGGGAGGACCACCGGCCCACCCCGCCGGGTGGCCCGGACCCCTCGGCGCTGGAGGCCCACCGGGAGAGGGAGGCGCGGTTCCTCTCCCTGGCAGCCCAGGACCCGGTCCTCCGGCAGACCCGGGTCCTCTATGTCTTCGAGGCCCTTCGGGGGTCCGGTTCCCGGACGAGGAGAACCGCATGACGCTCGATGGGCGGGTGGTGGTGGTGGGGCTTGGGCTCATGGGCGGATCCGTGGCCCGGACGCTGAAACGGGTAGCCCCCCAGGTGGAGGTGGACGGAGTGGACCCGGACCCGGTGGCCGGGGCCCGAGCCCTGGACGCCGGGGTCATTGCCAGGTACGACGCCGAGGGCTCGCACCTGGTGGCCGAGGCCGACACGGTTGTGCTGGCCGCTCCCCTCAAGGCCTCTCTGGGAGCCATGGGCGAGCTGGCGTCGGCGCTGGGACCCCAGACGGTGGTCACGGACGTGGTGTCCCTCAAGCGGCCCCTCCTGGCAAGGGCAGAGTCGCTGGGACTTTTGGACCGATTCGTGGGCGCGCACCCCATGTGTGGCTCGGAGGCATCCGGGTTCGGGGCCTCCCGGGACGACCTCTTCAAGGGCGCCCCGGTCTGGCTCGTGGCCCACGACGACGTGGCGCCGCAACTCCGGGCCGGGGTGGAGGACTTCTGGACTGCCCTGGGATGTGAGCCCCGTTGGACGGAGGCTCGGGAACACGACGAGCGGATGGCCTGGATCTCCCACCTCCCCCAGCTCGTCTCCAACGCCCTGGCAGGTGCCATCCACGCCGCCGGGTACTCCCATTCCGACCTGGGGCCCGGGGGAAGGGACATGACCAGGCTGGCCGGCTCCTCGCCGGAGATGTGGAAGGACCTCATGGAGACCTCGGCCCCCACACTGGGGACCGGGCTCACCTCCGTGGGAAGGGCCCTCCAGGTGGTGGGAGACCTCCTGGCCCGTCGCGAGGTCGACCGCATCGCGGAATTCATGGAGCGGACCCGTGGCTGGCAGGCCGGGGAGGGCGAATGATCAGGGTTCCCGGCGACAAGTCCATCAGCCACCGCGCCCTCCTCCTGGCCGCCGTGGCCCGGGGGGAGAGCCGCCTCCGGGGAGTCCTTCCCGGGGAGGACTGCCAGGCCACAGCTCGCTGCATGAGGGCCATGGGAGCACACATCCCCGCGCTCCCCGCCGACGGATCCGAGATCCGGGTGGAGGGGGTCGGGCTCCGGGGACTCCGGCACCCGGACCAGGTGCTGGACTGCGGGAACTCCGGCACCACGGCCCGTCTCCTCCTGGGCCTCCTCACCGGAGCCGGCGTGCGGGCCACCCTCACCGGCGATGACTCCCTCCGGGCCCGCCCCATGCGCCGGGTCACGGAGCCCCTGGTCTGCGCCGGGGGCCGGTTCGTGGAGCTGGGGGAGGAGGACCGCCTCCCCATCCGCCTGGAGGGAGGCGGGGGCCGACCCCCGTCCGCCGGCCCCCTGGAGGCCGAGCTGGCGGTGGCCTCGGCACAGCTCAAGAGCGCTCTCCTCCTGGCGGGGCTGACGGGTGACTTCGAGGTGGTGGTGAAGGAGCCGGGCCGCTCCCGCGACCACACGGAGCGCATGCTCCGGCAGATGGGGGTCACGGTGGGTACGACGGACCACCGGGACGGGAGCCGCACCGTGCACCTCCCCCCGCGTCCCGACGGGGCTTTCCTCCGTCCCCTGGACCTGGAGGTCCCCGGCGACCTCTCCAGCGCCGCCTTCCTCATGGCCCTGGGGCTCCTCCGGGAGGGCGGTCCCCTGGAACTGGGCAACGTGGGGCTGAACTCCACCCGCACCGGAATCCTGCCGGTGCTCCGCCGGATGGGAGCACGTCTGGAGGTCCGGGACCTTCGGGATTCGGAGGGTGGGGCAGGGGAGCCGGCCGGAACGGTGGAGGTGCACCCGTCCCGGCTCCAGGCGACGGACGTGACCCCATCGGAGATCCCACTCCTCCTGGACGAGGTCCCCCTGCTGGCGGTCCTGGCTGCCCGGGCCCGGGGGACGACCCGGATCCGTGGCGCCGAAGAGCTCCGAGTGAAGGAGTCGGACCGATTGGCCGCACTGGCCCGCAACCTGGAGGCACTGGGCGTGGCGGTGGAGGAGTACCCCGACGGGCTCGACATCACCGGGAGCGAAGGGCCCCTGACGGGCGCCGTAGGGGCAGAGGGCGATCACCGTATCGCCATGGCCTTCGGGGTCCTCGGGGCACTCCCGGGAAACCGGGTGGATGTGGACGACCCTGCGGTGGCCGCCGTGAGCTACCCGGGCTTCTGGGACCGCCTGGCCGAGCTGGCCGGCCCATGAAAGGGGATGCCGCCGGCCGCGATGCCTACCCCCATGCCGACCTCGGGGCGGTCCCGGCACGAGGCCCCCGCCGGCCCGCCCGCATCATCGCCATCGACGGCCCGGCTGGCTCAGGCAAGTCCACCACCGCCCGGGCTGTTGCGGCGGAACTCCAGCTCCCTCATCTGGATTCGGGAAGCCTCTACCGTGCTGTCACCTGGGCGCTCCTCCAGGGGGGGGTCCCCGAGGCAGAGTGGGCCAACCTGGATCCGGAGGAGGTCCGGGCCCTGGGCCTCCGCCTTGACCCTGCATCCCCACAGGAGCCCGGAGGCCCACCCCGCTTCCGGGTGGAAGTGGATGGCCGGGATCCGGGTGAGGCCCTCCGGAGCGTACGGGTTACCCAACGGGTCTCCACCGCGGCGGCCATCCCGGCGGTCCGGACGGCCCTCCTGCAGCTCCAGCGGGACACGGCCCGGCGCACCGGGGTGGTGGCCGACGGTCGGGACATGGGTACGGTGGTGTTCCCCGATGCCGACCTCAAGATCTTCCTGGTGGCCGACCCGGAGGAGCGGGCCCGGCGGCGTCTCCTGCAGGAGGGGCGGGAGGTGTCGCCGATCAACCTGGCCCGGGAACGCGCCCTCCTGGAGGCCCGGGACCGGAGGGATTCCGGGCGGGAAACGGCCCCCCTGGTCCAGGCCACCGACGCCGTGAGGCTGGATACCACCGGGATGGACTTCCGGGAACAGGTGGAGGAGATCCTCCGCCTCGCCCGTACACCGCTTGACCCGTAGGAGTCGTTCGAGGTATTGTAGGAGTCTCTGCAGTCGATGCAGACGGCCCCGGGATCGTCCCGGCCCGCCGACCCATTGGAACCAGGATGCCCAGGCATCCGCAGGCCCTCCCGAGGACCCGGAAACGTTCGGCGACCCGCGAGCTTTCGCCCGTTGCCCGTTCTCCGTCCCGGAGGAGACCCCTCCAGCGAGTACATGAGCAACCAGACCGACAACCCGTCCACCGACACCCAGTCCCTCGAGGACATCGCCGGCGACCCGTCCGCCGTGGTGACCGTCGACCCCTCTGTGGTCGAGAAGGATCCCCCCCGCGTAGGCATCTCTCCAGAGCTCTCCATGGACCCCTATGGAGAAGAAGATCTGGACATGAGCCGCGACGACTTCGAGACGATGCTCTCGGATTTCGGCGGAGACCTGCAGGACGTCCGCGAGGGCGACATCGTCCAGGCCCGCGTCCTGAAGAAGACCGAGAACTCGGTCATCCTCGAGTTCGGATTCAAGTCGGAGGGCTCCGTTGCCCTCGACGAGTTCAAGGAGCCCGACTCCCTCTCCGTGGGGGACGAGGTCGAGGTCCTGCTCGAGAGCCTGGAGGATGATGATGGTGTCGTCGTCCTCTCGAAGCGGAAGGCCGATTTCCTCCGCGTCTGGGAGAAGATCCGGGAGGCCCACGACGACGACCGCCCCGTGAAGGGTGTTCTGGCCCGGAAGATCAAGGGTGGAGTCACGGTGGACCTCATGGGGGTGGATGCCTTCCTCCCCGGTTCGCAGATCGCTCTTCGGCGGGTCCCGAACATCGAGGACCTCATCGGCGAGACGTACAAGTTCAAGATCATCAAGCTCAACAAGCGCCGCCGGAACATTGTTGTTTCCCGCCGCGTGATCCTGGAGGCGGAGCGCGAGAAGAAGCGCTCCACCCTGGTCAAGGAGCTCATGGTCGGCCAGGTCCGCGCCGGTACCGTGAAGAACATCACCGACTTCGGTGCCTTCATCGACCTGGGGGGGCTCGACGGGCTCCTCCACATCACCGACATGTCCTGGGGCCGGGTGGGTCACCCCTCAGAGGTGGTGGACATCGCCCAGTCCCTCGACGTGAAGGTGCTGGACATCGA
>REBX01000213.1 GCA_007692505.1 Gemmatimonadales bacterium
GGCCTGAAAGACGGGGACGGATCGTCGATGGAATCCCCAGGAGGAGCACCGCGTCAACGACGCGCAGTAGAACCGGACTTCAGGAGGGTCTCGCCGATGTGTCTGGCAAATGTCCGGCGACGCACCGGGTGGGCTCTACCCGGGCGGGGGATGTTTCTGGCCAAAAATGCTGGGAAGACAGCATTCGGATATGCGACGACGTAGTGAGACCAAGGAGAGATCCGCCATCATGGAAAAACCGGAAGTGATTCCGATCCCGAGAGTCGATTTGTCTCCGCACGACCTCACGGCATCGAGGGACGAACTCATCAGTAAACACCGCGCGCGTCTGGCTGATCTGGTCGCGCGCTATCCGGAGCTGGGCGACGACCTCGCAGCCATGCAGGCATTGGAAGACCCAGGGTTGGGAATGCTCGCAGTACCTCGACGCTTCGCTCACGACATCCCGACGATTGGCTACATTCTTGCGCTCAAGTACCGCATTTCGGAGCTTGATTGGGGAATCGGTGAGAGGTAGAGCGTTGCGGGTCGACGACTCCAAATAGGACATGAATCAAGCGGGTGACACGGCCCAACGTCATATAACACAGGCTTTACCGGTTCCGGCGCCTTGCGGCGCCTTCACTGCAACCCTGCGGCTCGTCACGTCCCGAACGGGGCCACGGTTCAAGCCGAGCCCTCCGGGTTCGGTAAAGCGGACGCGTTAGCCGAAATCTCGACGTTCCTTGACTCTGCGACGTGAGGCGGTACGTTTAGTGGTACCACGGAACGTACCTAAGGAGGTCGCATGCCGAGGATCAAGCCAAGTGAGGACGTGCAGCCGCTGTCTGCCTTTCGCGCGAACGCAGCCGGGTTCCTGGACCAGGTTCGAGAGACGAAGCGTCCGCTGGTTCTCACTCAACACGGAAAGAGCGCAGCGGTGCTTCTCGAGGTAGGGCAGTACGAAGCGCTCGTCGAGGAAGTCGAGTTGGTGCGGGACATCCGGCAGGCCAAGGCAGAGCTGGCATCCGGCCAGGGCCTGTCCCATGAGGAAGTGGTGAAGGAGCTCCGCGCGAGGCTGTCGCGTTGAAGGTCGTTTGGTCACCAACCGCTCGAGCGCGAGCCATTGCAGCAGTGGACTACATCGCGGAGGATCGGCCAGGCGCGGCACTCGAATGGTTGGACGGGATGGTGTCACGCGTGGAAATGCTCTCGGAGCTTCCAGAGCAGGGCCGGGTGGTGCCGGAGTGGAACGAGCCAGCGGTGCGGGAAATCATGTACGATCCGTATCGCGTGATTTACGAGGTCAGCGAGGACCGAGTGGAAATCCTCACGCTAAGCCATCAGCGTCAGCAACTGCCGACCGCGCGGGACAAGGGGTAGGGACGCAGGAAGTCAGAAGAACTGAGCTGATCAACCGGAACCGGTAGCGGTTTTCTGATCTCGTCTGACTCAGACTTTACCGGTTCCGGCGCCTGAGGCGCCCCCACCCCGCCCCCAGTCCCGCCCCCCCTCAGCGCCGGGAGGCCGCCGCAGCGGACATCCGCAGGCGCCGGATGTACTCCAGGAGGCTGTCTGGCCGGAAGGGCTTGGCCAGAAAGAGGGTGCGCCCATCCCGGAGGCGGTCCTGGAGCTGCACCTCCTCCGGGTACCCCGACACGAAGAGGACGGGCAGCTCCGGCCGACCCTCCCGGATGAGGGCCACCATCCGGTCCCCGTCCATCCCGGGCATCCGGATGTCGGATACCAGGAGATCCACCGGCGGCCCCTCCGGACCCAGGGCCTCCACGGCCTCCCGGGGATCGCCCCACGACAGGACCCGGTAGCCCGCCCGCTCAAGCACCCGCTCCGCCATGCGGCGCACCGGGGCCTCGTCCTCCACCAGGGCCACCGTCCCCTCCAGGTCCTCTCCGGACCCGGCACTTCCGCGGAGGGCGCCGCCACGGGCCGCCGGCCGGGACGCTCCGGCGCCACTCCCCGCTCCGGCCCCCGCTCCACCAGCACCTCCCGCCCCGCTCCCGGCCCCGTCCACCAGCTCCAGCTGCTCCACCTCGGACCTCGAGGCCACCGGCAGGTACAGGCGGAAGAGGGTGCCCCGGCCCGGCTCGCTCTCCACGTCGACCTGGCCCCCGTTCCGGGTGATGATCCCGTACACGGTGGAAAGCCCCAGTCCCGTCCCCTTCCCCTTCGTCTTCGTGCTGAAGAAGGGCTCGAAGACCCGGGACAGGGTCCGCTCGTCCATCCCGATCCCCTCGTCCCGCACGGAAAGGACCACCCAGGACCCGGGCTGGAGTCCGGCGTGGCGCCCCCCCTCCCCGGACTCCAGCTCGAAGTGGGTCGTCCCCACCACCACCTCTCCCCCCTCGGGCATGGCATCCCGGGCGTTCACCGCCAGGTTCACCAGGACCTGCTCCAGCTCGCCGGGATCGCCCATGACCAGGGGGAGGTCCGGCGCCAGGTCGGCCCGGAGCCGAACCTTCTCCCCCAGGAGTCGAACCAGCATTCGCCGCAGGTCCTCGATGACCCCGTTCAGCTCCAGGGGACGGCGCTCCACCGTATTTCGCCGGCTGAAGGCCAGGAGCTGGCGGGTGAGGCGGCTCCCCCGGTCCCCGGCCTCCCGGATCGCCTCCAGGCTCTCCGCCAGCTCCTCGTCCAGCGCCTCCTCGGCGCCCAGGAGGAGGCGGGCCTCCCCGGAGATCACCGTGAGGAGGTTGTTGAAGTCGTGGGCCACCCCACCGGCCAGCCGCCCCACCGCCTCCATCTTCTGGGACTGTCGGACCTGCTCACCCAGGCGGCGCCGCTCCGAGACGTCCTCGGCCAGGACCTCCAGGGCGACCCGGCCCCGCTCCAGGAAGGCGGAAGCGGTGAGCCGCATGTGGAGCTCCTCCCCGTCGGCCCGGACCCAGAGGGCCTCCCGACCGATGACCGCCCCCTCCTCCCGGGCCTCGCGGGCAAAGGCATGGAATGCCTCAGGGTCCGCGAAGAACTCCTGGGCCCGCCGGGAGGGCAGGCTCCCCTCCCAGCTCTCCCCCAGGATCCGCGCCAGGGCCGGGTTCCACTCCATGAGGTGCCCCTCGGGCCCGGCCAGGAAGACTCCGAAAGGGGCGTTCCTGAGGATGGACTCGTAGCGCTCCTTGGCCCGCCGGACCTCGTCGGTGCGCCGCCGCTCCTCGGTCACGTCCGTCATGGCCCCCACCACCCGGACGGCCTCGCCGTCGGAGCGGCGCACGATGTGGGCCCGATCCAGGACCCGGGCCCGCCCCCCTGCCTCGGTGCGGACCGGGTACTCCTCCACCCACGTGGTCTCGCCCCCCTCCAGGGCGGCCTCCAGGCTCCTCCGCACCCGGGAGCGGTCCGGCTCGGGGACCCGGTCCCACCACCGGCCCATGGCGGAATCGCCGGAGACGATGGCATCGAGCCCCGCAAAGGTCTGCAGGGTGGAGCTCCTCCGCACCCGCTCCGCCACCAGGTCCCAGTCCCAGATCATGTCCCGGCTGGCCCGAAGGACCAGGTCGTGGCGATCCCGGGCCCCGGCCAGCTCCTCCTCGGCCCGGTCCCGGGCCTCCAGGATCCCGTTCAGGGCCGCCCCCAGCCCCCGGAGCTCCAGGGGCCCCTCCACCGGGACCCGGGTGGCCGGCGCCGTCCGGGCCGTCACCACCGAGGTGCGGAGCCGGTCCAGGACCCGCCCCACATTCGTCGTCAGGAGGAGGAAGCTCCCCAGGAAGAGGAGGAGGATGAGGACGCCCACCAGCGAGTGGCTCCGCACGGTGGCCAGCGCAGGGGCCAGCGCCACCTCCTCGGGCACGCCGGCCAGGACGTACCAGGGCATGGCCCCGGGCTCGGCCCACGCCCAGATCCGGTCCACCCCATCGGCACCGGGGGAGAGGAAGACCCCCCCAGCCGCCTCCGGGGACCGGGGATCCACGAGGCCCAGGCCCCGAAGCGACCCGCCCACCCAGCGCTGGGGGTCGGAACTCCGGGCCAGCGCCACCCAGGCCGAGTCCACCACCGTGAGGACCGAGCCCTCCTGCAGCCCGGCCGCGTCCACCAGAGTCTGGATCCGTTCCAGACGCAGGGAGACGGCCACCACCCCCATCGGGGGGTCTCCCGCCACCGCCGAGGCCACGGGCACGGCCACCGGGAGGACCCAGCGGCCGTCGGGGGTCTCTTCGGGGCGCCCGGTGGCGGGCTCCCCCGTCTCCATGACGGCCCCGAACCAGGAGCGCCCCCCCACCGGCGCCGGTCGCCCCGGCTCCGCGTCGGCGGCGCACACCACCTGCCCCTCCCCGTCGGCCAGGAGGAACCGGGCCACCCCGGGGATGAGGGCCCGGGCCTCGCCGATCCAGGCCTCGCAGGTGGAGGCGTCCAGCTCCGCCACGGCCGGGCGGGCGGCCAGCCGGGTGGCCAGCGCCAGCACCTCGTCGGCCACGGCATCCATCTGCGATGCCAGGAGGGCCGCCTGGTCCGCCACCTGCTGCTCCGCCAACGCCCGGGACTGCTGGAATTCCGAGCGGATCTCCAGGACGATGAGGCCGGCGGCCACGGCCAGGACCACTCCCATGAGGAGGAGGGCCCGGCCCCGAAGGGTGGAGGGGACGAGACGCATGCCGGGCAATGTATTGAATCCCGCCGGTCCGCGCCCGGGGTGTGTTCGGCGGCACGGCATCCCCAGCCCGGGGTAGCCGCGACCATGTCCCCGTCCTCCCCCCTCGTCCCGCCCTCCGCCCCGGCCCCCGGCCCTGCCCCCGGGCCCGCCCCCGCCAGGTCCCGGGGCACCCCGTCCCCAGCCCCCCGATTCCTGGCCGAGCTGGACCGACGGCAGGCCCCGCACCGGAGCACGGTCCCCGACCCGCCCAGCCGCCACTGGGTCTACGTGCCCTACGACCAGCTCACCCACGCCCTGGGCCCCCTCTCCCGACACCCCCCGGAGGAGGTGGGCATCGTGCTGGTGGAGACCCCCTGGAAGGGCCGCCGCCGCCCGTACCACAAGCAGAAACTCGCCCTCATCCTGGCGAACCAGCGCCACTTCGCCCTGGAGCAGGCCGCCCGGGGGGTGGCCGTGGACTACCGCATGGACCGCCGCCCCTACGCCGCCGTCCTCCGGGACGCCGCCGCCGAGCACGGACCCCTGGTCATGATGGAGGCCGCCGAGCGCGAGCTCCGGGTCCACCTCTCGACCCTGGTGGCCGAAGGCCTCCTCCAGGTGGAGCCCCACGAGGGCTGGCTCGCCACCCCCGACGACCTGGCCGCCTCCCAGAGCGGCCCTCCCTGGCGCCAGGACACGTTCTACCGCCACCTCCGCCGCACCCGGGGCATCCTCATGGAGCCCGACGGCGCCCCCACAGGAGGCCGCTGGTCCTTCGACGCCGACAACCGGAAGCCCTGGCACGGCGACCCCCCGGCCCCCGAGCCCCCCGTCTTCCAGCCCGACCCCGTCACCACCGAGGTCCTGGAGTTCGTGGCCGCCGCCTTCCCGAACCACCCGGGCCGCCTCGACGGCGCCCGCCTCCCCGTCACCGCCGCCGACGCCCGCACCCTCTGGGCCTGGGCCCGCCGCCACGCCCTGCCCCACTTCGGCCCCTTCGAGGACGCCATGTCCTCCCGGAGCCGCACCCTCTTCCACACCCGGATCTCGCCCCTCCTGAACCTGCACCGCCTCCTGGCCGCCGACGTGGTGGCCGACGTGGAGCACCTGGAGGTGGAGGGCGAACTCGTGCCCCTCCAGTGCCGGGAGGGCTTCATCCGCCAGGTCCTGGGGTGGCGAGAGTTCGTCCGGCTGGTGCATGTGGAGACAGATGGCTTCCGGACGCTGAGCCCCGCTGCCCCCATCCGCCCCTCCGCCGGGGATGCCGGGTGGTGGAGCCGGGACCTGGCAGCGGGATCGGGACCCCGAAACGGCAGCTCGGCCCCCGAGCGGGAGGCGCCCGGCAAGCCCTCCCCCAGCGCCTCTCCTGCCGGGAGCTCCGAAGCCGGTGCACCCGGCGGCACCGACAACGGCGCGGACGCCGACGGCGAGGGCTCGACCCGCGCCCTGGCCTCAACCCCTGCCTCGGGCCCGGCCTCAACCCCTGCCTCGAGCCCGGCCTCAACCCCTGCCTCGGCCCCCGACCCCGAACCCGACGGCGGCGCGGCGCCCTCCCACCTGGGTGCGTCCACCCCCCTTCCCCCGGCCTGGTGGGGGCGGCCCTCGGGGCTGGCGTGCCTGGACCACGCGGTGGCCGGCGTCCTGGAGGAGGGCTGGGTGCACCACATCCCCCGGCTCATGGTGCTCTCGAACCTGGCCACCCTCCTGGACGTGGAGCCCCGGGAGCTCACGGACTGGTTCTGGGCGGGGTTCGTGGACGCCTTCGACTGGGTGGTGGAGCCCAACGTGCTGGCCATGGGGACCTTCGGCACGGGCCCCGTCATGACCACCAAGCCCTACGTGTCGGGCACGCCGTACATCCGGAAGATGGGCGACCACTGCCCGGGCTGCGCGCTGGACCCCGACGACTCGTGCCCCATCTCGGACCTCTACTGGGCCTTCCTGGAGCGCCATCGGGAGGTGCTGGAGGGGAACCGGCGGCTCGCGCTCCCCCTGGCCTCGGCGGGCCGTCGCTCCCCGGGCCGGAAGGCGGCGGATGCCCAGGTCTTCCAGGCAGTGAGTGGGGCACTGGGCGGCGGCGGGAAGGTGACCCCCGATCTGGTGGAGCGGGCCCGTGCACGGGGCCGGACGCGGGATCGTGCCCGGGACGGCCCCCTGAAGCCACACCCTGAGGCCGGACCCTGAAGCCCGAACTCTCCCCTGGACCCTCCATCTCCAACCCCAGAAGATCCATGACCGAATCCAACGAAACGAACTCAGGCACACCGTCCTCCGAGGCGGTCTCCAACCCATCCTCCGAACCCGTCACCGTCCTGGTCATCGGGGGGAGCGGCGGAATCGGAGGCGCCCTGGTGGACCGGCTCCTCCGGGGCGGGCACCACGTGGTGGCCACGGGGCGGGACGAGGACCGGCTGTCCGAGCTGGCCGAGGCGGATCGGGCCGGCGGGGACCGCTTGCAGACCCGGGTCCTGGCCAACGCCGCCGACTTCGACGCCCTGGACGAGCTGGTCTCGGAGGTGGCGTCCGGGGGCAAGGACCGAGGCGCGCCCCTCCGGGGGCTGGCGAACTGCGCCGGCTCCATCCTCCTCAAGCCCGCCCACCTCACCACCGCCGATGACTTCCGAGAGACGCTGGAGCAGAACCTGCACACGGCCTTCTCGGCGGTGCGGGCTGCCGGGCGCCACATGCGGAAGGGGGGGAGTGTGGTCCTCTTCTCCAGTGGGGCCGCCCGCATGGGGCTCCAGTCCCACGAGGCGGTGGCGGCGGCCAAGGCCGGGGTGGAGGGGCTCGTGCGGGCCGCGGCGGCGACCTACGCCGCACGGAATCTTCGGGTGAACGGGGTGGCGCCGGGGCTGGTGGACACCCCCCTGGCCAGCCGGATCCTGGGAACGGACGCGGGTCGAAAGGCATCCGAATCCCTCCATGCCCTGGGCCGCCTCGGGGAGCCCGACGACGTGGCGGGGCTGGCGGCGTTCCTGCTGGACCCGAAGAATGACTGGATTACCGGGCAGGTCATGGGCGTGGACGGAGGACTCGGAAGCGTACGGAGCAGGGGATGAATCAGTCGGACGTCATTGTGGTGGGCGCGGGGCTGGCCGGGCTGGCCTGCGCCCAGGACCTGGTGGAGGGCGGGTGCAGCGTCCGCCTCCTGGAGGCCTCCGATGGCCCCGGGGGGCGGGTCCGCACCGACGAGGTGGAGGGCTTCCTCCTGGACCGGGGCTTCCAGGTCCTCCTGGAGGCGTATCCGGAGTGCCGGAAGCGGCTGGACTACGACGCCCTGGAGCTCGGGGCCTTTTCCCAGGGCGCACTGGTCCGGTTCGGGGGCGGGCTCCACAAGGTGGTGGATCCGGGGGCCGACCTGATGGAGGCACTCCGTGCCGTGAAGGCCCCGGTGGGGCCGCTGGCCGACAAGATCCGGGTGGCCCGCCTTCGCTCGGAGTACCTCCGGGCGGACGCCGACGCCCTCCTGGAGGACCCGGCCCCCTCCACCCTGGAGCTCCTGCAGCGGCTGGGCTTCGGACCGGAGATCATCCACCGGTTCTTCCGGCCCTTCTTCGGAGGTGTCCTCCTGGACCCGGAGCTGGGGGTCTCGGGGCGGCTTTTCCGCTACTACTTCCGGATGTTTTCGGAGGGCCGGGCCTCGGTGCCCGACAGAGGGATGGGTGCCCTTTCCCGGCAGCTGGCAGACCGGCTCCCCGAGGGCGTGCTGGAGCTGGGCCAGCGGGTGGAGTCGCTGGAGCCGGGCCGGGTCCGCACCGAGGACGGTCGGACCCACGAGTGCGAGGTGGTGGTGGTGGCCGCCCAGGGGCCGGAGGCAGCCCGCCTCCTCCCGGGGCAGGTGGTGGACCCGGGGTCCAGGAGCGTGACCTGCCACTACTTCGACGCCCCGGAGCCCCCTGTGCGGGAGCCCCTCCTGGTCCTGGACGGGGAGGGCGAGGGCCCGGCGAACAATGTGGCCGTCCTCAGCGAGGTGGCGCCGGGCTACGCCCCCGACGGCCGGGCCCTGGTCTCGGTGTCCGTCCTGGAGGGAGCCGGCGGGGGCGAGGCGCCCGACGACCCGGCGCTCCAGGCCCAGATGGCCGCGTGGTTCGGGGCCGGGGTGAAGCACTGGCGGCCCCTGAGGAGCTACCGGATCCCCCATGCCCAGCCCCGGCAGCTCCCCGCCGACCTGGAGCCCGTCCGGCGCCCCGTCCGTCTGGACGACCGACTCCTGGTGTGCGGCGACCACCGGGAGAACGCCTCCCTGAACGGGGCGCTGGCCAGCGGGGCGCGGGCGGCACGGGAGATCCTCCGGGCCCGGCAGCCGGTGTAGGGGGCGGGG
>REBX01000188.1 GCA_007692505.1 Gemmatimonadales bacterium
ACGGGATAACCGCTGAAAGCATCTAAGTGGGAAGCCCACCTCAAGATGAGCACTCTCAGGACGTAAGTCCTCTGAAGGGGCGTGAGAGACGATCACGTTGATAGGCGGCAGGTGGACGCATGGCAACATGTGAAGCCGAGCCGTACTAATCCCCCGTGAGGCTTGACCGCTCATCCTCCCGCCGCAGCCTCAACGCGGCTCTCCAATGCGTCACGTAAGAACGATGCCGAAACACCACCCCGCTCCGCAGGCCTCCGGGCCGGAAGAGAGGGGAGCTTCCACGGTGCTTCACGGCGACTCTGCCCTGGCCCTTCCGTCTGAATGAGGGGGTGCCGTCCGGATGCACGACGACCGACGGCGCCACGAATCCCTCCAACGCAGATGGTCGGTGGCTCGAGCGCGAGGGTCACACCCGTTCCCATCCCGAACACGGAAGTTAAGCCTCGCAGCGCGGATGGTACTGCCGGGGAGACCCGGTGGGAGAGTATGTCGCCGCCGGCCTCCCCTACGGGCCCGCTTCCACGGCCAGCCGACGTGGAAGCGGGCCCTTCTGCTGTTCGGGGTATGGGGTTCGCCTGCGGACCCGAACACCATGGAAGAATCCGATGTCGAGGGTCTTTCGGTCCCAGCCCCTGCCGTGAGGGGGTTGGCTCCGTGCCCCGGTTCCGGAACTGGACCTTGCATGCAACCGGTCCTCTCCCTCCATTTACCATATGAATTCCGAAGCGAACCGACTCTCCACGTCCCCCGACGATGCCTCTACCAGGGCCGGCTTCGTCGCTGTTGCAGGCTTGCCGAACGTCGGGAAGTCGACGCTCCTCAATGCACTGGTGGGTGCGCCGCTGGCCGCGGTATCGGCCAGGGCACAGACCACGGTGCGGACTACCCGGGGGGTTGTGACCCGGGACAGGTCCCAATCGATCCTCCTGGATCTGCCAGGCCTTCTGGTCCCCGCGGATCTTCTCCAGGCGAGTATCCGGCGTGAGGCCGAGCGGGGCCTGTCGGATGCAGATGTGGTGCTGTTGGTGGTGGACGCCTCCCGGAGTGCCGACGGGTTCGGAGAGGTGGTGGAGAGGCTTCCGTCCGCCGCGCGTCGGCTGCCCTTGGTTGTAGCCCTCAACAAGGCCGACCTTGCGGGGGAGCAAGAGCTTCTTCGGTGGGAGGCGGCCGTGTGTGAACTCCTTCCAGGTGGGGTGACGACCCGCACTTCAGCCATCGCTCCTTACGGCCTTTCGGACTTGCTGGAGAATGTGGAGGCAGCGCTCCCCGCTTCGCCCTTTCTCTATCCCGAGGACGAGATCGCTGCAGAGCCACTTCGGCACTTCATGGCGGAGCTGGTCCGGGAAGCGGTGTTCGAGTTGTTCCGAGAGGAAGTCCCCCATGCCACCTGGGCGAGGACGGAAGACTTTCGCGAAGGAGGGTCGAGGGAGCGCACCTACATACAGGTGACGTTGTGGGTCGAGCGAGGCTCCCAGAAAGCCATCCTCCTGGGGAGCAAGGGGGCGGCGATCAGGGAGCTGGGCGTCCGCTCCCGGAAGAAGATCGAGGCCTTTCTTGACCGGCCGGTGTATCTTGACCTGTGGGTGAAGGTCCTCCCGGGGTGGAGGCGGAAGAGGCAGGCCCTGGAGCGGTTTGGCTTCAGCTTGCCACCGGAGGGTGCCGACGACCGGGGGAACCGAGGGTCGGGGAGGGAGGGGTGATGTCCGGTTTCGTCCGCATGAGCACCGGCACGCTGCTGCGGAGTTCCGTATGTGTGGGCTTCGCGCTGACGCTGCTCGCATTCGGCACAGCCCGGGGGGTGGCCGGTCAGTCGTCGGGTTCCGAGGTGACGCTTGCTGACGAAGGCGCCCTCTTCCTCCTCTTCCCCCATGGGGCAGAAGCCGTGGGCCTCAGCCGTGCAATGACCGCGGTAAAGTCGGCGGACGCCGCGTTCTGGAACCCCGCCGGGCTGGCCGGCCTCGAGGGGGGGCGGGCGCTGCTGCATCGAGGGGAGCACATCATCGCAGATGCAACAACGGCTGCAGCGGTTCTGGGGGTCGGCACCTCAGGGCGGGTTCTGGGGCTCGCGTACCAGTTCCTGGACTACGGTTCCCAGGAGCTCACGGAGGGACCCGACGCCCCGGTGGGCTCAATCTCGGTCCGTGGACACCAGGGAGTGTTGTCTGCAGCCTCTCCCCTGGGCTCCCGCATTGATGTCGGTGCAAACCTGAAATTTGTCCGGTTCGAGGTGGTCTGCCGGGGCCAGTGTCCGGATGGACGCATCTCCGGTCAGACCTGGGCTTCGGACCTTGGAGTCCAGCTGAAACCGTTGGGAAACCGCCCGCTCCTCCTGGGCGCTGCTCTGGTGCACCTGGGCCCCGATTTTGGCATCGAGGGCGCTGCCGAGGGGGATCCGCTGCCTGCCAGATATCGACTTGCGGGAGCGTACGAGGTGTTCGAAATGTTCGTGGAGGAGGAGAGGATCACCGTGACCCTGCTGGCCGAGACGGAGGACCGCCTCCGGGATCCGGGATCGCCTGTCCTTCTTGTGGCCACGGAGTTTTCCGCAGGTACCACGGACCGGATCCTGGTCCGGGGCGGTTACAGCTTCGGAGATGACGGACAGATCGGAGGAGCGGGGGTGGGGCTGGGGCTCCGCTATGACCGAATGGAGCTGGACATCGCCCGGACCCTGGCCAGGCAGGGCCTGGCTGCCCAGGAGGAGCCGGTGCACCTTACGCTTCGCTTCCGTTTCTAGAGTGATGTCGCTGGAGCTCCGTGGCTGTCGACTGCTGCTACACCCACTCT
Source organism: Gemmatimonadales bacterium (assembly GCA_007692505.1). Lineage (GTDB taxonomy): Bacteria > Gemmatimonadota > Gemmatimonadetes > Longimicrobiales > Gaopeijiaceae > REBX01. The sequence continues at coordinate 2,788 of REBX01000188.1, forward strand.
CGCTGCGTTCCAACTCGCTCGGAAGAGCGCTCCCAATTCCAGGTCGGAGAACATGAGCAAACTGCCCGAGACCCCGGAAATCACCAACGCTCTTTCCACTTCCGATGGAGGTCCACTGGACCTGGCGCAGCTTGCGGACGCCCTGGGGGTTCCCGGGAGCGAGCACGAGGCCCTTGCTGTGCGGCTTCGCAAGCTGGAGAGAGAGGGCACGGTCTACCGCAACCGGAAGGACCGCTATGCCCTCCCATCTCAGTTCAACCTGGTAATCGGAGAACTCTCGGTGACCGGGAAGGGGGACGGGTTCGTTCGGGATGACCACCCGGACCGGAAGGACGTGTTCGTCCGGTCTGCAGATCTGGATTCGGCGCTCCATGGGGACCGTGTTGCCGTGAGAGTGGAACGGCGCCCGAGGGACCGCAACCCCGAGGGTCGTGTGGTCAAGGTCGTGGAGAGGGGACGGGCATCGGTAGTGGGCCGCTACCACGAGCAGAAGAAGTTCGGGTTCGTCCGACCCCTCGATCTCCGCCTTGCTCGTGATGTGGTGGTTCGGAAAGCCGACGCAGCGCATCCCTCGGAAGGGGATGTGGTCGTGGTGGACGTGGAGGAGTGGGGAAGCCCTCAGCGGAATGCCATCGGGAGCATCCGGACTGTCCTCGGGCCAATGGACTCCCCAGGCGTGGATGTCTTGGCCATCCTCCATGGACACGGTCTCCCGGAGGCCTTCCCCCCGCAGGTCGAGGAGGCAGCGGCGGAGGCGGCCCGCCGGATGGACGAGCCCGGAAACCGCACGGATTGCCGTGATCTCACGGTGGTGACCATCGACCCTGCGGATGCCCGCGATCACGACGACGCCCTGTCCCTGGAGGAACTCGACGACGGGAGATGGGAGGTCGGTATCCATATTGCCGATGTGAGCCACTTTGTGGAGGAGGGCTCCCTGTTGGATCGGGAGGCACTGGATCGGGGGACGAGCGTGTACCTGGTGGACCAGGTGGTCCCCATGCTCCCGCACCTCCTTTCCTCCGACCTCTGTTCTCTCCGCGAGCAGGAGGATCGCCTTGCACTCTCCCTCTTCGTGAAGCTCGACGACAAAGGAAAGGTGGGAGGACACCGTGTGGAGAAGACCCGGATCCGCACGACCCGGGGGCTAAGCTATGAGAAGGTTCAGGAGGTGCTGGACGGCAGCGGGTCCGTGGACCCCTCCATCGACGCGATGCTCCGGGAACTCGCAGGGTTGTCCCGGACCCTGAGGGGCAAGCGGAGGTCTCGCGGTTCGCTGGATTTCGACCTGCCCGAGGCCCGGGTTGTCCTCGATTCGGAGGGTGCACCCATCGAGATCAGGAAGGTGGTCCAGATGGAGAGCCACCGACTGGTGGAGGACTTCATGCTCCTGGCCAACGAGGTGGTGGCTGGACTCTGTGAGGCCCGGGAACTCCCGGTCCCCTACCGGGTGCACGAGCCCCCGCCAAAGGACCGGAGGGAGCTCCTCGAAACCCGACTCGCACCCTTCGGGTACAGCGTTGGTGGCAAAGGGCTTGAGCCATCCAACCTACAGCGAATTATAGAGGCAGCGGAGGGCAAGCCGGAGGAGTCGCTGATTTCGGCAGCGATTCTCCGCTCCATGAGCCGGGCCAGATACGACGAGACGAACCTGGGTCATTTCGGGCTCGCCTCGGAGGCGTATGCGCACTTCACTTCTCCCATCCGCCGGTACCCGGACCTCTGGCTCCATCGGGTCCTTTCGAAAGCTGTGGTCGAGGGGGCTTCTCCCCCGGGGAGATGGCAGGCGGAGGTAGCGTCGGTGGCAGAGCACACCTCGGAGCGGGAGGGAGTGGCGCAGCAGGCGGAACGGGATTCCGTCGACATGAAGAAGATCGAGTACATGGGTCGCCATCTGGGGGAAGAGTTCGAGGGCACCATCTCTGGTGTTACTTCGTTCGGATTCTTCGTGACCCTCGACCGGGTGTTCGTGGATGGCCTCGTCCACGTGAGCACGCTGGACGACGACTACTACTCCTTCGTGGAGGAGGCCTGGGCCTTGGTGGGGAAGGGGAGCCGTCGACGGTTCCGGCTCGGGGATCGGGTGACGGTGCAGGTCACTCGGGCAGACAAGGAGGAGAGGAAGATCGATTTCCTCCTTCTCAAGGCTCCGGACTCGACTGGGCACAGGTCGGGTGGCGGCCCGGACTCCAGAAAGGGAAAGGGTGGATCGGGAAGCGGCGGGGCCGGGGGTGGTCGGAAGAAGGGGGGGAAGGGACGAGGCGGAAAGCGGCGGGGAGGGAAGTCGGGACGCAAATCGGGAAGGAAGGGGCGCTGAGCATTCCCGGCTGCTCTACCCACGGCGCCGGGAACACTTCTCCCTCCGCGTGGCCGAGTTTGACTTCGACGCCTGCGGAATCTACAGTTTCGCGATTCCGATGGCTCAAACCACGAGGCGGATCATGCCTGCGGACTGGACGGTCCTCTACTACAACGGCGGGTCGGATCCGCCGCCGGAGCTCGTGCGCGGCTTTGCCGAGGCCCGGGGACTGGACCTGGCTCACCAGGACTCTCCGGAGGCAGTGCTTCACCACGTCAAGCGTGCCCTTCCCGCCTGCCTTCTCGTGGATGTTTCTGGCGGGAGGCGTGGCCACCTGGAGCTGTGCCGCCGAATCAAGTCCGATCCATTCTCATCCATTCTGCCGGTGGCGGTGCTGCTCGAGGAGGGCGACGGGGATGACGTGGCCGATGCGCTTGAAGCCGGTGCAGACGAGGTGATTACCCTGGGCGGATTGGAACGAGAGGCCGAGCTCCGGCTGGACCTCCTCCTCCGCCGGGCCACCCGCGACGTCTCCGTCCATCCCACCACCCGCCTTCCAGGCACCCCGCAGATCGAGCGTGACCTGACCAGCCGCTTGAGTTCGGGAGACCCTTTCGCGTTCTGCTACGCGGACCTGGATCACTTCAAGGAGTTCAACGACCGGTACGGGTACAACAGGGGGGATCGGGTGATCTACCTGGTTTCCCTGATCCTGAAGGACCTGGTCAGGGGGCTGGCCCCCGGCGGTTTCGTCGGGCACATCGGAGGGGATGATTTCATCTTCACGGTTCCGCTGGACCGTATGGAGGACACCTGCGACGAGGTCCTGGACCTTTTCGACGAACTCATCCCCTGGCAATACACCCACTCGGACCGGGACACGGGTTACTTCCTCGGCCGTGACCGGAGGGGTACGCTACACCGGGTGCCCCTCATGACCCTTTCCATCGGCGTGGTCACCAACCTCTCCAGAGCCTTCAGGCATCCGGCCCAGGTCTCGAGCCGAGCCGCCGAGATGAAGTCCTACGCCAAGACGCTCCCCGGGTCGGTCTACGTGGTGGATCGACGAAATCGATCTCCGGGCCCGAGCCGCGACTTCGCCGATGCTGGCCGGCGCGTTGTGAGTCCGGCCTCCCCCCCCGCCGGTCCCGTTCTGCCCCTTTCCCAAGACCTTCCGGAACCCTCATGACCACCAGGTCCCTCTCCGTCCAGTGTCCTTCCTGCGAAGCGACCTTTGCCATCGATCCGCTCCGTGTCCCCAGGGAGGGGATCCCGGTGATCTGCTCGGATTGTCTGCGAGTCTTCCGGATCGAGTTGCCCCTGGCCCTGGTTCGGGGCGAGGGTATGGATGCCACCTCCAGCGAGGACGCAGGGGCCACAGATCCTCCACCGGAGGAGCCCGAATTCGCCGGCGAACCTGCATCCCGTGCCGTGGAAGACCCTGCTTTGGCAGCAGAGGAGTTCGGGGTCCCACCGGCCCAGGTTGCGGAGGAGGCAGCCGAAGTGGGGTCGTCCCGGTCGGGGAGGCCTCCGGAGGAGCCCGCCGTGGAAGGCACCCTGTCTGCAGCAGCGGCACGGTTCGGGCGCCGGAGTCCGTCCGACCGGGCCCGCAGGCTGGCCCGGGTCCTCGTATCCGACATGATCACGTACCATCCGGCGCGGTACGAGGAAGCCCGGGAGTCCGGCACCCTGGTCCAGGCCTTCGAGGAAGAGATCGAGAAGTCCTGGGAGGAGTACGTGGAGCAGGTAGGTCCGGAGCTTGCCGAGGGGACCGATTTCTTCATCGCGGCGTTGAATGATATCCTCGCCCGGGGCGAGACGCTCTTCCGGGGGACTGGCCGTCCCGGCTGACCCGATCTCCGGAACGGTGTGGTCCGGTTGAAGGCCGGGTAAACCACCTCTATATTGGCTCGGTCGGAGCCGGCAAGACTTGTCGGAGCCGGACAGAGGAGGGGGCCGCTCCCATCGCGGGAGGCGGCCCCTTTCGATTGGCCCCGGGGTAGTTTCCCGGCAGAGGTACTCCCGGAAGCCGCAGGCTTCCACCCCCACGCCCATCCACCCCTGACATATTCCATGAACCAGGACCGCCTGAACGAAGTGGTGTCCCTTGCCAACCGGGTCCGTGACCTAAGGGGGTTCCTTTGACATCGATCAGCGAAGAAATCGGATCGAGGAACTGGAAGCTCGCATGACGGAACCCGCCTTCTGGGACCGGCCCGACGAGGCCCGGGAGGTGATGGAAGAAGCGAACACCCTGAAGGGCTGGGTGGAGCCATGGAATGACCTCTCCGAGCGCGCAGGGGAGCTTCTGGAGCTGGGCGAGCTCCTCCTGGATGAGCCCGATGAGGGGCTGGAGGAAGAGTGGAGTGCCGCCATCGCCCGCCTCGAGTCGGACCTTGAGCGACTCGAGGTCCGAACGATGCTGCAGGGCGATGACGACCACCGCGACGCCATCCTGACCATCCATGCAGGGGCTGGCGGCACCGAGTCCCAGGACTGGGCGGAAATGCTCCTCAGGATGTACCAGCGATGGGCCGAGCAGAACGGCTACGAGCTGGAACTCCTGGACTTGCAGCCCGGCGAGGAGGCCGGCATGAAAGGTGCGACTGTTGAGGTGCGCGGCCAGGCTGCCTTCGGCTACCTGAAGTCCGAAAAGGGCGTGCACCGACTGGTCCGGATCTCGCCGTTTGACTCCCAGGCCCGTCGCCACACCTCCTTCGCATCCGTCTTCGTCTACCCCTCCGTCGACGACACCATCGAGATCGACATCGATCCCGGGGACCTCCGGGTGGACACCTTCCGTGCATCGGGTGCCGGGGGCCAGCACGTAAACAAGACGGACTCGGCCATCCGGATCACCCACGAACCCACCGGGATCGTGGTGTCGTGCCAGAAGGAGCGGTCGCAGCACAAGAACAGGGCAACCGCCATGAAGATGCTCAAGGCCGCCCTCTACGAGCGCGCCATCCAGGAGCAGGAGGCGGAGCGGGAGGAGCTTGAGGCCACGAAGACCGAGATCGGTTGGGGCAACCAGATCCGCTCCTACGTCTTCCAGCCCTACACCATGGTGAACGACCATCGGACCGAGCTGAAGCTCACCGATGTGGAGAAGGTCATGGATGGGGCCCTGGACCCCCTAATCGAAGCCTACCTGAAGAAGTTCGGAGCCGGGAGCGTTCAATGACCGAAGAGCTGAGCCAGGTGCTCAAGGTCCGGCGGGAGAAGCTGGAGCGGATCCGGGAGGAGGGGATCGAGCCCTTCCCCTGGTCGTTCCGGCGCACCCACCTGTCGGCCGACGTGCTGGAATCCCATCAGGAGGCCGAGGCCGAGGGTGCCGTTCCCGAGGGAGGGGATTCGGACACCGTCCGGGTGGCCGGGCGGGTCCTCAGCTGGCGGGGCCACGGAAAGAGCGCGTTTGCCCACATCGAGGACGGTGGTGGACGCATCCAGCTCTACTTCCGCCTCAACGTGCTGGGAGAGGAGCGCTTCCGCCTGCTGGAACTCCTGGACCTGGGGGACTGGATCGGCGTGTCCGGTCCTGCCTTCCGCACCCGGACCGGTGAGGTGACCGTCCGGGTGGAGGAGTGGGAACTGCTCTCCAAGTCCCTCCGGCCCCTTCCCATGGGAAAGGAGGAGAAGGATCCGGAGACCGGCGAGCGGATCGTCCACTCCGGGTTCACGAATCGGGAGGCTCGATACCGGCAGCGGTACGCCGACCTGGC
>REBX01000216.1 GCA_007692505.1 Gemmatimonadales bacterium
CCGCCCCGGCACCATCCACCCCCGCCTCTCCTGCCAGCTGGGCTGCCAGCCCCTGGGCGCGGCCCAGGCGGCCGGGGATCCCCACCCGCGACTCGTAGTTGGAGCAGAGGTGGAGCCCCGCCGGGAGCTCCAGCTCCTCCATCGCCGTCCAGCTCCGGTCCCACGAGGGCACCCGGGTCCGGCTCACGTCCAGGATCCGGGTGTCCACGCCCATCACGTCCCGGAACTCCCGCCGGGCGATCTCGCCGATCTCGTCGTCGTCCATCTGGAGGAGCGCCGGGTCCCGGGCCCCGCCCAGGAAGGCGGTCAGCACCCCCCGGCGCCCCAGGGCCGAGCTGTTCCACGTCACGCCCCGGGTGCGGCTCCCCTCGCCGTAGCTGACCTGGTAGCCCAGTCCGTGGAGGCTGCCAGAATCGGCATCCTCATGCGCAAGATGAACCATGGCGAGCTGGTTGTAGCGAAGGCCTGCCAACCGGCGTGCGGCGTCCGGCGAGACCTCCTCCAGAAGCTCTGCCGCCACCTCCGAGGGAACGGTCAGGACCACCTGGTCCATCTGGTGGGTCTCGCCCGTCGCAGTGGTAAGGGTCCAGCCGCCGCCCTCCCCCGGCGCCAGCCCCACGATGGGCGTCTCCAGCGACACCCGGTGCTCCACCCGCCGGTGCATGGCGTCGGTGAACTCGGCCATCCCCTCCACGAAGGAGGTGGCCTGCGGCGCCGCGCTCCGGTTGAACGACCCCCGGAGGAAGCCCCAGAGGATGCTCTTCGACACCCCGAACCCCTCCATGGTCTCCGCCAGGGAGTGGCGCACGAGCATCTCGCCGGGATCGGACCCGTAGAGCCCGCCGAAGAGGGGCCCCATGAGGTTCTCGTAGGCCTCCGCCCCGAACTTCCGGCTCAGGAAGGCGCCCACCGTCTCGTCGTCCTCGTACGCGCCCGTCCAGGGCTCGGCGAAGAGCCGGAGCTTCCCCCGCCAGCTCAGGAGGCTCGTGCGGAAGAGGTCCCGGGGGCGGAAGGGGACCCGGCGGATCCGGCCCCGCCGCAGCACGTAGAGGGGGAGGTCGGCGGGCACCCGCACCATGCGGTCGCCAAGCTCCAGGAGCTCGATCATCCGCTCCACCGGCGGGGTGACCCGGGTGCGCTGCGGGCCCCAGTCCAGGACGCGGCCATCCACCCGTCCGGAGCGGATCACCCCCCCGGGGCGGGACGCCGCCTCGAACACCCGATGCTCCACGCCGGCCTCCTCCAGGAAGACGCTCAGCGAGAGACCGGTGATGCCGGCACCCAGGATGCCGATCACGTGGGACGGGTCATGGATGGAGGGGCTGGAGGAGAAGACGGAGAAGACGGGGCGAAGGAATGGGAGGATGGGACCGGCGCACCGCACCAGGCCGTGCACCAGGCCGCGCACGACGCCGCGCACGACGCCGAGCACCGCACCGCGCACCGCACCCCCCGCCGCACCGGATCCCTGAATCTCCCCCGCCGGGCCCGCAAGTTCAAGGCGACGCCCCTCCCCCCACCGGCGGCAGGATCGCCCCCAGCCCCTCGCGCCGGGCCAGCGCCAGCACGATCCAGAGGCTCCCCTGGTAGCTCCGGATCCCCTCGTCGATCCCGTGGCTCCGAAGCATGCGATCGTTGGCGGCGGAGGCGACCCGGGCCACCGGCGTCCCCGCCACCTCCCGGCTCCATTCCACCTGGTCCCGCACATCGGCCTGCACCCCCGGGGAGCGGGCCTCCACCAGCCGCCGCACCGCCGCCGGGTCCACCGCCAGGAGCGCGTTCAGGGCCTGCCGCTGGATGAAGAGCGCCACCGCGTAGCGCACCGCCGCATCCTCCGCGTGGAGCCCCACCAGGTAGGCCGTGGCGTTCGCGTCGTCCTCCCGGGCGATCCCCCGCTGATGGGCCATCTCGTGGGCCAGGTCCCGGGGCGCCGCCGACGCCGGGCGCCCGGCCACCACCAGCGCCTCCCCCGTGTACGGGAAGTAGATCCCCGCAATCCCCAGCCGCCGCACCGCCTCCGACGCCCACAGGGGCTTGGGCGCGCCCATCCGCCAGCGGGCCTCCGGGGGGAGGGGCCATCGGTCCGCGGCCTCCAGCCAGGCCGGCTCCAGCGCTCGCACCAGGGATCGGTGGGAGAGGGCCGGCAGGGGCGCCTCGGGGTCGGCGCGACCCTCCGCCTCCAGCTCCGCCCTCAGTTCGTTGGTGCGAATGACCAGGGCGGCGGCCAGGGATCGAACTTCGAGGGCGGGGGCCTCCCCGGCAGCGGTGATCTCCAGGCGATCGGCCAGCCCGGGGCGGGCGTACCCGAAGCCCCACAGGAGCTGGAAGAGGAAGAAGAGGACTCCGGCATCCCGAAGGATCCGGAGGGCGCCCCGCCGAAGAAGGCGGAGGACGGGTTCGTTGCCCTCCGCGATGCGGCCGCCGGCGCCCGCGGAAGCGCCGGGGCCCGCGGAAGCCGGGCCCCGCGCCCCGCCGTCCCGGCGCCCACTCCGCCGCCGGCGCCGGAGCTCCCCCGCAGCGGACCACCCCAGCGCGCCCACCACTCCCAGGACCACGAACTCCGCCAGCGACACCGGGATCCACCCGGTGGCCAGGGAGAGGGCCTGCGAGAGCCGCGGCAGGAGCCCCCGGCCCGCCACCGCCTCGGCGAGCTCGGGGCGGTCCGCCAGGATGCGCCACCCCACCCAGCCCGCGAGCCCCAGGGCGAGGCCCACGTGCCAGCCCCATGGGAGGGGCGGGTCCGACCTCACGGAGTCAGGCGCTCGTTGGCGGTGCCGTAGGTGAAGCCGGGGCCGGGTCCGCCGGACACCACGTAGATGTGTCCGTCCACCACGGCGGCGCCCAGCCCGTGACGGGCGCTGGGCATGGGCGGGAGCTCCTCCCAGCGGTCCTCCACCGGGTCGTAGCGCTCCGCCTCGTCGAAGGTGCGGGCCTCGCCGGGGTCGAAGGTCTCCCCCCCGAACACGTAGATCCACCCGCCCAGGGAGGCGGCGGCCACCCCGCTCCGGCCCGTGGGAAGGTCGGCGCCCCGGCTCCACTCCCCGGTGACCGGGTCCCAGATCTCGGTGGCCGTCATGGTGAAGTCCCGACCGGCCCGACCGGCGGTGACCACGATGCGGCCGTCGTCGGTGGTCTCGGCGGTGTGGTGGTTGCGGGCGGTGGGCATGGGAGGCAGCTGCTCCCACGAGTCGGTGGCGGGGTCGTAGACCTCGTGGGTGCCCACCGAGGCGTCGGGGGCGTCCGTGTTGTGGTGATCGTGCTCCAGCCCGTCGGCGTCGGCCACGGTCCCCCCGATGGTGTGGACGCGCCCGTCCAGGACGGCGTACGCCAGCGCGCCTCGGGGGGTGGGCATGGGGGCGCCCTCCGTCCAGCTGTTCGTCTCGGGGTCGAAGAGGGCGGTGCGGCCCACGGGCTCGAAGGTGTTGTCGCGATAGCCTCCCAGGAGGACGAGGCGGCCGTCCACCGCCACCAGGGCGGCGTGGTGGGTGCCGCCGGGGATCTCGCCCCGGTCCTCCCAGCTATCCGTGGCGGGGTCGTACATCCAGAGGGTGGTGGCCGCCGGCGGGTCCTCGTCGCCCTCCGGGGGCAGGAAGCCGCCCAGCATCCAGACCTGGTCGTCCAGCTGGGTCACCGAGACCTCGGTTCGGGCCTCGGGCACGTCGGCCACCGGGGTCCAGGTGGGGGCGTCGGCATGGGCGGCCTCACCCTCGGTGCCGGCCATCTCCGCGCCGTTGTCCGCCCCGTTCACCCCGGCCACCGGCACCTCCTCCTGCTCCTCCGGCGGCTCGCAGGCCGCCACCACGAAGAGCACCAGGACGGCCAGTGGCGCCAGGAGGCCACTCGCCGCAGGGCCACTCCTCGACAGGCGCCGATTGCCAGCAGAAAGGCGATGGGATCCGGGGTGCATGCGCTCCTCCTTTCGTGGGGATAGCTTGGGGCGGCTCCTGCCGTGCGGGGCACCCGGTCAGGATCCGGTGCTTCCGGCCCGTGTACGACCGGGAGTCTCCCGCACACGATCAAATGTACCGATCCGCGAACCTGGAGGTTCGATGTCCCCGTCTCCGTCCCGCCCGGCGCGCCGCCAGGCGACGTCCTCCGGCCCCCAGTCCGGCCCTCAGTCCGGCCCCCAGTCCGATGCCCAGGACGGATCCCTCGGCGCCTCCCGCCCAGGCACCCGCCGCGGCCCCGTGAGCGGTCGCGGCCTGGCCTTGGCGGCGCTGGCCCTGGCCGTCCTCCTCCCCGCCTTCAGCCTGGCCCAGGCCGACCCGGTGGGCGAGCGCCCGAAGATCGATGGCGAGCGGCTCGTGCAGACGCTTGGGATCCTGGCCCATGACTCCATGGAGGGCCGCCAGACGGGCACCCCCGGGGGCGATCGGGCGCAGGCCTGGCTCGTGGAGGAGTTCGAGCGGCGGGGCATTCCCGACCTGAACGGGACGCGCACCATGCCCTTCGACTTCGTGCCCCGGGGCGGGGACACCGAGCTCGAGGGCGTGAACATCCTGGGGTGGATCGAGGGCTCGGTACACCCGGAGCGCTACATCGTGGTGACGGCCCACTACGACCACCTGGGGGTGAGGAACGGCGAGATCTACAACGGCGCCGACGACAACGCCTCCGGCACGGCGGCCATCCTGGAGATCGCCGGCTGGTTCCGCGACAACCCGCCCCGCCACTCCATCCTGGTGGTGGCCATGGATGCCGAGGAGATGGGCCTCCAGGGCGCCCGGGCGTTCATTGCGGAGCCCCCCGTCCCCCTGGACCGGGTGGTCATGAACGTGAACCTGGACATGGTGAGCCGGAACGAGGACGACGAGCTCTATGCGGCGGGCACGTACCACTACCCGTTCCTCGCGCCCCTGGTGGAGGAGGCGGCAGACCACTCGGGGATCTCCCTCCTCATGGGCCACGACTCCCCGGACCTCCCCCCCGGCGATGACTGGACCATGTCCTCCGACCACGGGCCCTTCCACCAGGCCGGCATCCCCTTCATCTACTTCGGGGTGGAGGACCACCCGGGCTACCACGACCCCACGGACACGGCCGACCGGATCACGCCGGAGTTCTACGTGGAGGCGGTGGAGACGGCGCTGGACTTCATCCTCCTGGCAGATCGCCGGGGCGAGCGGATCCTGGAGGAGCGGGCCGCCCTGAGCGCGGCGGCGGCAGGGGTCGGGAACTGACGATGGCGGAGTCCTCCGCCATCCAGGTCCGACCCGTCACCGCAGGCGACGTGGACGTCTTCCTCCGCCTGGTGGACGCCCACGCCGACTTCGAGCAGATGGCCCGGCCCGACGAGGAGGCCCGGGCCCGTCTGGTCACCGATGCGCTGGCCCGGCCCCCCCGGTACCGGGCCTACCTGGCCACCATCGAGGGGCGGGACGTGGGCTACGCCATCACGTACGAGGCGTACTCCTCCTTCCTGGCCCGCCCCACCCTCTTCCTGGAGGACATCTTCGTGTTCTCCGAGTACCGGGGGCACGGCTTCGGCGGGGTCATGTTCCAGTACCTGGTGAAGGAGGCCGTCCGGCTGGAGTGCGGCCGGATGGAGTGGATGGTCCAGGAATGGAACGACGGCGCCATCCGCTTTTACGAACGAAGGGGGGCCATCGAGCTCGACGAGTGGCGCACCTACCGCATCGACCAGGACCAGCTCGGGCGCCTGGCCCGGGGCGAGTACGAGCCCGGACAGTCCCGGGGCGACTGACGCCCCCGGTCCCGCTACCTTCTCCCCCAGTCCCTTTCCTTTCACACCTGCCACACCTGCCAAGGAGTTCCCACGCAATGAGCGATGGACACCCCGACATCCCCTTCCCCATGAACGAGCCCATCCTCGACTACGCCCCCGGAGATCCGGAACGGGCGAGCCTCGAGGCCCGTATCCGCGAAATGGCGGCGGAGACCGTGGACGCGCCCATGGTCATCGGAGGCCGGGAGGTCCGGAGCGGCCAGACCTTCGACCACGTCTCCCCCCACCGCCACGAGCGGGTGCTGGCGAAGGCGCACGCCGCCGAGGCCGGCCACGTGGAGGACGCAGTGGAGGCGGCGCTGGCAGCCAAGGCGGACTGGGCGGCCACGCCCTGGAAGGATCGGGCGGCCATCTTCCTCAAGGCGGCGGAGCTCATCGCGGGTCCGTACCGGGACACGATCAACGCGGCCACCATCCTGGGGCAGTCCAAGTCCGTCTACCAGGCGGAGATCGATGCGGCCTGCGAGCTCATCGACTTCCTCCGCTTCAACGTGCACTACGCGGACCAGATCTACCGGGAGCAGCCCCTCCACTCGCCGGGCGCCACCTGGAACCAGCTGGACTGGCGGCCCCTGGAGGGCTTCATCCTGGCCATCACGCCGTTCAACTTCACGGCCATTGCCGGGAACCTGCCCACCGCCCCCGCCATGATGGGGAACACGGTGGTCTGGAAGCCCTCCGAGAAGCAGGTGCTCTCCGCCCACTACACCATGGAGATCTTCCGGGAGGCCGGCGTGCCCGACGGTGTGATCAACCTGGTGCACGGGGATGGCAAGCTGGCCGCCGATGTGGCGCTGGCCCGCCCCGAGCTGGCCGGGCTCCACTTCACCGGCTCCTCGGCGGTCCTGAAGGACCTCTTCCGGAAGACGGCGTCCAACCTGGACACGTACCGCACCTACCCCCGCATCGTGGGCGAGAGCGGCGGGAAGGACTTCATCGTGGCCCACCCCACGGCGGATGCCCGCACGGTGGCGGTGGCGCTGGCCCGAGGGGCCTTCGAGTACCAGGGGCAGAAGTGCTCCGCGGCCTCCCGGGCCTACCTGCCGAAGTCGCTCTGGAACGACATCCGGGATGAGCTCGTGGGCATCGTGGGCGACATCACCATGGGGGATGTGGGCGAGGACCTCTCCACCTTCATGGGGGCGGTCATCGACGGGGTGGCGTTCAAGAAGCACCGGGACGCCATCGCCCAGGCGAAGAAGGACGGCCTGGAGCTCGTATGCGGGGGAGGAACGGACGATTCCGTGGGCTGGTTCGTTGAGCCCACCGTCCTCCGGACCGACGACCCGAAGCACGACCTCATGGAGCGGGAGCTCTTCGGGCCCATCCTCACCGTCTACGTCTACGAGGACGACCAGTGGGACGAGACGCTCGAGCTCGTGGACTCCACCAGCGCATATGCCCTCACCGGCGCGGTCTTCGCCCGGGAGCGCGCCGTTCTGGAAGCGGCCAGCCAGTCGCTCCGGAACGCGGCGGGCAACTTCTACCTGAACGACAAGTGCACGGGTTCGGTGGTGGGGCAGCAGCCCTTCGGCGGCGCCCGCGCATCGGGCACGAACGACAAGGCGGGCTCCCACCTGAACCTCTTGCGCTGGGTCTCGCCCCGCGCCGTGAAGGAGAACTTCACCCCGCCCACGGAGTGGACCTACCCGCACCAGGGCTGATCCCCCCCCGACGGCTTGCCGGCCCCACCGGCCGCGCTCCCGGCCGCGCCACCACCGGCCGCGCCAGCCGTCAGCACGCGCGCCAGGTGGCCACGTCCCGCGGGCGGCTCCCCCGAAGGTTGGGGGGGTCGCCCGTTGGCGTAGCCCCCTGCCCGGCGTTTCCCTGCACCCCGGCCCATCCCGCCTCGGCATCCTGCCCCCCCGCCGCCGGCCGCTGCCCTGCTTCGGCCTCCCTTCCCCACTGACGCGCCCGATCTGCCCATGGAGCTGGTCCACCGCCCCACGTTCCGCCTGAACACGGTCCTCGCCGTGGTCTTCGTGGCCCTGGCCATCGTCCTCTGGCAGTTCATGCCGGAGCGCTACCCGGTGCACTTCACCCTGGACGGGGAGCCGACGCGCTGGTCCGACCGGAACCCCGGCACCTGGATCCTGGTGGTGGCCCTCTGCCTCATCTCATTCGGGCAGGGGCACCTCTTCCAGCGCTTCCTCATCAACGACCCAGACTCCTCGCTTCTGAACGTCCCCCACAAGAAGCAGTTCCAGAAGCTCTCCCGAGAGCGGAAGGTGAGGGTCATCCGGAGGACGAACCGCCTCCTGGGGCTGGCAAACACCTCCCTCCTGCTGATCTGCTCCCTGGTGCTCCTCATGATGTTCGCGGCAGCCCACAGCACGGAGGGCCTCCTCTGGACCCTCCTGAACCGGGGCTTCCAGCTCCTCATCGTCGGCGTCGTGGTCTACCCGGTGGTGGAGTATGTCCTCATGAGGCGCATGATCGAGGACAAGCTCCGGGACGAGGGCCTCCTCCCCGGCCACTGAACCGGCGGCCGCGCCCCCAGCGGCCCGGCCCCCAACCCGCCCCGGTCACGCCCCCCCCCAGCTTCAACCCCCACACCTCCCATCCGAACTCCTCACGCCCTGTTCCGGGATGGTGTTGGTGACGAAGACGGACCTGACTCCTGGCCGGGCCTTCCGGCGCCACCGCCAACACCATCACGGAACAGGCGGCGAGTGGTGTTGGAGCGGTCCTAATGCCCCTGGCGGCGAAGGGACCGGGCAGGCTGGCCAGCCCTCCTTCCGGCGGAAACGGGCTCCCCCCGCGATTGCCGGCCCAGGCGCTATCGGTGGGGGGCTGTCCGGGCACACCCGGCGCATGCGGTGCCCCAGCTGTTCGTGCCCGCGCACCGTCGAGACGCCGGGATGCCTGGGGACGCGGTGTGTGGCGGTGGGACGGGGCCGGTTTGGCCATTTCGGCGCCCCGCCCTCCCGGTGAGGATGGGGCATGGCTGTGCGTGCCTCCTTCCCGTCTCCCAATCGGCCTCCGTGCCCCCACTGCCGCAGCTCCTCGGTGGTGCGGTGGGGGTGGGTCCGCACGGTTCGGG
>REBX01000221.1 GCA_007692505.1 Gemmatimonadales bacterium
CGGTCTACGAGGTCCTGGAGGACATCATCCGGGACCACCCGGTCCTCCTGAACCGTGCGCCGACCCTCCACCGCCTCGGGATCCAGGCCTTCGAGCCCGTCCTGGTGGAGGGGAAGGCGATCCGGGTGCACCCCCTGGTCTGTGCCGCGTTCAACGCAGACTTCGACGGGGACCAGATGGCCGTCCACCTGCCCCTCTCCTTCGAGGCGCAGCTGGAGGCGCGGGTGCTCATGCTCTCCTCCAACAACATTCTCCTCCCGTCCAACGGGCGGCCGGTGGCCTCCCCGACCCAGGACATGGTCATCGGGGCCTTCTACCTCACCAAGCCCCCCCGGGCCGTGCAGGAACTTGAGCGGGTCGCCGGGGACCCGGGCGCGGGGAAGACCCGCCGCGGGAAGGCGGAGGAGGAGCTGGACGAGATCTTCAAGGAGGTACCGCGCTTTTCCACCTATGCAGAGGTGGAGATGGCGCTGGCCGACGAGAGGCTCCACTTCCAGTCCCTCTGCTGGTTCCGGGCGCCGAGGCACGTGCGGCCCGACGAGGAGCAGCCCCGGCCGGCGCGCTGGGTGCGGACGACCACGGGTCGGGCGCTCTTCAACTCCATCATCCCGGACCGGATCGGCTTCCGGAACTATACCTTCGGGAAGAGCGAGCTCGGGGACCTGGTCTTCGAGTGCTTCACCGGGGTGGGTCTCGGGCCGACGACCGAGTTCCTCGACGGACTCAAGGACTTCGGGTTCCGCTACGCCACAATGGGTGGCCTCTCCGTGGGCATCGAAGACATGGAGATTCCCCCCGAGAAGCAGGAGATCCTCCGGGATGCGGAGCAGCAGGTCGCCCGCTTCCAGAAGGCCTACTCTGCCGGGTTCATCTCCAACGGGGAGCGTTACAACAAGGTCATCGACACCTGGACCCACGCGAACAACGACGTGGCCGATGCCATGGTGCGGCGTCTCCAGGTATCCAAGGACGGCTTCAACCCCGTCTACATGATGATGATCTCCGGCGCCCGGGGTAACCGGGACCAGATGCGCCAGCTCGCCGGGATGCGTGGCCTCATGGCCAAGCCGCAGAAGAAGCTCACCGGTGGCATTGGCGAGATCATCGAGAGCCCCATCAAGTCGAACTTCCGCGAGGGCCTCACCGTGGTGGAGTACTTCATCTCCACCCACGGAGCCCGGAAGGGGTTGGCGGACACGGCGCTGAAGACGGCCGATGCCGGGTACCTAACACGCCGTCTGGTGGATGTGGCACAGGACGTCACCGTCACCGAAGACGACTGCGGTACCATCCTCGGCCTGGAGATGACGGCGCTGAAGGAGGGTGAGGACATCATCGAGCCCCTCCGGGACCGTATTGTCGGGAACGTGGCCCTGGAGAACGTGGTGGACCCCCTGGACGGGGAGCAGATCGTGGAGGCCGGCGGCCTGGTCGACGAGGTCGCCGCCGACGCCATCGAGGCAGCCGGGATCCAGGCCGTCAAGATCCGGTCGGTCCTCACCTGCGAGGCGAGGCGCGGCGTCTGCCAGACCTGCTACGGTCGGAACCTGGCCACCATGGCTCCCGTAGACACCGGGGAGGCCGTTGGGATCCTGGCCGCCCAGTCCATCGGGGAGCCTGGAACGCAGCTCACGCTCCGGACCTTCCACATTGGAGGAACCGCCTCCCGCATCGCAGCCCAGACCCAGCGGAAGTCCAAGATGGACGGGGTCGTGGAGTTCGAGCGGGTCATCACCGTGGAGACCCCTGACGGGGACCAGGTGGTCACCTCCCGGGAGGGTGAGATCCTCCTCAAGGCCGCAACCGGACAGATCCGGAGCCGGCTCCAGGTGCCCTACGGCGCAGTCCTCATGGTTGGAGCGGGTCAGGAGATCGAGGTGGGTGACCTCCTCTTCACCTGGGATCCCTACTCCGAGCCCATCGTGGCAGACGCCGAGGGCCGGGTGAAGTTCGTCGACATCATCATGGACCAGACGGTCCGGGAGGAGTTGGATGAGTCCACGGGCCGCCGGCAGATGGTCATCATCGAGGACCGGAACAAGAAGCTCCATCCCACCCTGCAGCTGCGCATCGGCGACGGCGAGGGAGAGAAGGCGCGGGAGTTCATCGTGCCGGTGGGAGCCCAGCTCACCATCTCCGATGGCGACACCGTGAAGCCCGGGGATCATATGGCGAAGATCAGCCGCGAGGTCTACAAGACCCGGGACATCACCGGGGGGCTGCCCCGTGTGGCCGAGCTCTTCGAGGCACGTCGCCCCAAGGATCCGGCCGTCATCACCGAGATCGACGGTTCGGTC
This sequence comes from Gemmatimonadales bacterium, assembly GCA_007692505.1. GTDB lineage: Bacteria > Gemmatimonadota > Gemmatimonadetes > Longimicrobiales > Gaopeijiaceae > REBX01. The sequence continues at coordinate 2,298 of REBX01000221.1, forward strand.
ACCTTCGGAGACATCAAGCGAGGTAAGCGCGAGGTCATCATCACCCCGGAGCAGGGGCCGCAGCGCACGTACGACGTCCCTGTCGGAAAGCACATGCGGGTGCACGAGGGCGATGTGGTCCGGGCCGGTGACCGGCTCTCCGAGGGGCCCATCAATCCCCACGATATCCTGCGCATCAAGGGGCCCCGCGCCGTGCAGGAGTACCTCCTGAACGAGATCCAGGAGGTCTACCGCCTCCAGGGCGTGAAGATCAACGACAAGCACATCGGCGTCATCGTCCGCCAGATGCTCCAGAAGGTGCGGGTCACCGATCCCGGAGAGACCAACCTGCTGGAGGGCGAGCACGTGGACCGTCTCGAATTCCGGGAAGTCAACCAGGCGATCCTGGCGAACAACGGCCGGCCGGCCCGCTCCGAGCCCCTCCTCCTGGGGATCACGAAGGCAAGCCTCACCACGGAGTCCTTCATCTCCGCGGCCTCCTTCCAGGAGACGACTCGCGTGCTCACCGATGCGGCCGTGCGGGGAGCCCGTGACGACCTGAAGGGCCTCAAGGAGAACATCATCATCGGGCACCTCATCCCTGCAGGAACGGGCATCCACCGGTACGACGACATCGAGTTCATGGTGGACGAGGGCTACTACGACGAAGAGATCCTGCCCCTCTCCGATCCCGGTGGGCTTATCCCCGGTCTGGGAGAGGCCATGGAGGAGGCGGCAGTGGACTGACCGGGGAAAGACAAGGGCCGGGACATCGGTCGCACGGCATCACCGGTGGGTCAGCAGGGGCCTGCCTCCGGAGGGAATCGGGGGCAGGCCCTTTGCCAATGATGTTGGAGAGCTACGTGGTGCGATGGAAGACCCGGTGGAGAACCCCGATCACGCAACTGGCCGGTCCGTGTGCGGAGCCGAGTTTCTCCCCGGTCTCCTGCATGAGCGACCACTCTCCGCCGGGGAGTCGGACCCTCACCTCCCGCACCCAGTCCCTACCAACGCTGTTTTCGGCGTCGGGGACCGGGGACCGCATGCCCTTCCGGTCATCGGGATGGAGCGCCCGAAGCCAGCGCGGAACAGGTTGGAGGTTGTCCTCCCCCGCCCAGCCAAGGACTTGGAGGAGCCCGTCGGAGAGGTGAATGCCGCCAGTTCCGGGAATCCACTCCCATGCTCCCAGGCCGGCCAGGTCCAGCACTGCATGATATCGTTCCTCCGAGCGGAGGAGGTTGGCCTCGGTGCGGATCCGGCGGAGCTCCCTTTCCAGTACTCGCGCCAGACGCCCCGCCGCCGCAGCCTCGGCTGCCAGCCAGGGCCGCGGGCCCGTGACGCCCTCGAGGAGGAGGAGGCCCGGCCCTTCTCCGGCCTCCCCCTGGAGGAGGACCGCCATGAAGGCGGTGGTCGCGCGGTTCCTCAGGAAGGCCACCTCCGGCTGGGCCTCCGACGGGAGCTGGGCCACGTCATCCACCTGCACGACACCTCGGCCCGCTGCGGCATCGGCCAGCCAGCGGAATGGATGGAGGGGGATGCCTTCCATGTACCCGGCTGTGGGCTCGATGCCCGCGGCCTGCCACTCGTGCGCCACCCCGACGCGTCCGCTGGGTCGGTCCACCCGGAGAACCGAAGCCCGTGCAAGGCGGAGGCGGTCGCCCAGGAGCTCCAGCAGGAGATTCACCGGGGCGTCGGGGTCCCCGAAAATCACGGAATCCACCAGGTCCCCCGTGGAGGGCAGGTGGTGGTGGAGTGCAGGTGGGTACGGGATGTCCATGGGGCGGATCCGGCGGGGAACAGGCAGGGAACGGCGGTCTGAGCGAAAGGTCAGCGCGAATCTGCAGTTAAAACCTACAACGAAACGATCATGGTGTGCAATCGAACATTTGTTCGAGCGGACGCTTTCCCCAACCCGGCACGGGTCCTCCTTCCGGGCCCGTTGGGTCACGAGTCCGGGCCGGGTGCCCCAGGCTCCTGGCCTGGCCCCAGCAGCACTCCATCTGGGGGAGTCCCCTAGCACGCCGCTTGGAGTTGACACCCTCGCGGGGCGCCTGTACCTTTCTCAGTCTCTGTCGGGAACGCCATTTCCGCAGTGTGCCGCTCGGACATCTCCGGTCCCCGGAGCTATGTCCTGCCCCGCCCCTCGGGTCGAGACCCGGGGCGGACCCATGGATCAAAGGAAGCGAGTTCCGATGCCGACGATCAGTCAGCTCGTCCGGAAGGGCCGGAAAAAGGTTTCGAAGAAGAACAAGTCGCCCGCCCTGCAGGGAAACCCGCAGCGAAGGGGCGTCTGCACCCGCGTCTACACCACGACGCCCAAGAAGCCGAATTCGGCCCTCCGGAAAGTCGCACGTGTCCGCCTCACCAACGGGTTCGAGGTGACTTCGTACATCGGCGGCGAGGGCCACAACCTCCAGGAGCACTCCATCGTGCTCATCCGGGGAGGGCGTGTGAAGGACCTTCCCGGGGTCCGCTATCACACGGTCCGGGGTACGCTGGACGCTTCCGGGGTTTCCGACCGGCGGCAGGGGCGTTCGAAGTATGGCGCAAAGAAGCCCAGGTCTTGACCGCACCGTCCACGGAAGCAGGGGAAGCTGATCGATGAGTCGTCGTTCGCGCGCAATCCGTCGCGATGAAGTTGGGGATCCGAAGTACGATTCCTTCGTCGCCGCGAAGTTCATCAATGCCGTCATGCTGGACGGCAAGAAGTCCACGGCGGAGAAGATCTTCTACGGCGCCCTGGATGCCATCGAGGAGAAGACGGGGCAGCCCGGTCTCCAGGTATTCAACCAGGCGGTGCAGAACGCGAAGCCGGCCCTGGAGGTGAAGAGCCGCCGGGTTGGCGGCGCCACCTACCAGGTTCCGGTGGAAGTCCGGCCGGAGCGGAGGACCGCACTGGCCATCAAGTGGCTGGTGCAGTATTCCCGGGCGCGCAGCGAGCGGTCCATGGCGGAGCGCCTGGCCGCCGAGCTCATGTTCGCCTCCCGAGGCGAGGGGGCCACGGTCAAGAAGAAGGAGGATGTCCACCGGATGGCTGATGCGAACAAGGCGTTCGCTCACTATCGCTGGTAGCGTCCCGACAGAATTCGAGCGGTTCCCCGGTTGAGTCCGGGGGGCTGGAGTCCGGGTGCCGCCGGACTCCCGGAGCGCGGGCGGGCCTTGAGGTCCCTTCACGGGTGACCGAGGCTACGGGCCCGCTCGCGCTCCTGTCTTTTTCCCGGGTGGGTGGTCCACGCGGACGGCACGAGAACCAAATCATCAAGTCCATCTGAAGGATATCGATCCATGCCCAGGCAGCACCCCCTCGAGCACTTCCGGAACATCGGCATCATGGCCCACATCGATGCCGGGAAGACGACGACGACGGAGCGGATCCTGTTCTACACGGGGCGCCTCCATCGCATGGGCGAAGTCCATGACGGTGCGGCCACCATGGACTGGATGGAGCAGGAGCAGGAGCGGGGGATCACCATCACGTCCGCCGCCACCACGGCCTTCTGGAAGCGGAACGACACCGAGTACCGGGTGAACATCATCGACACCCCGGGCCACGTGGACTTCACCGTGGAGGTGGAGCGTTCCCTCCGCGTCCTGGATGGCGCGGTGGCCGTCTTCTGCGCAGTGGCCGGGGTTGAGCCCCAGTCCGAGACCGTATGGCGCCAGGCGGACCGCTACGAGGTTCCGCGGATCGCCTTCGTGAACAAGATGGACCGGGTCGGGGCAGACTTCGACAATGTGGTGGAGATGATGCGGGACCGCCTGAAGGCCAACGCCTGTCCGGTGCAGTACCCCATTGGCGCCGGGGACAGCTTCTCCGGCGTGGTCGACCTTGTCCGGATGCGGGCCTACATCTACGAGGACGAGCTCGGGTCCAGCTACGACGAGGTGGACATCCCCGAGAGTGTGGCAGGGCGATGCGAGGAGTTGCGCGCCGAGCTCGTCGAGGCGGCTGCCGAGGCCGATGATGCCCTCCTGGAAAAGTACCTCGGGGGCGAGGAGCTTGGGGATGACGAGGTGCGGGAGGCGCTCAGGAAGGCCACCATCGCCGGTGACGTCTTCCCCGTCTTCTGCGGGAGCGCCTTCAAGAACAAGGGCGTCCAGCTCCTCCTGGACGGCGTGGTGGACTTCCTTCCGTCGCCTGTGGAGGTGCCCCCGATTACCGGGTTTCTCCCTGCCGACGACGTGGAAGAGGACGAGCCCACCGGTGTTCGCCGGCCTGCCGACGACGAGCCCTTCTCGGCCCTGGCGTTCAAGATCATGACGGACCCGTACGTGGGTAAGCTCACCTTCTTCCGGGTTTACTCCGGGACGATCCCTGCGGGCACGCACGTCATGAACGCGACCCAGGACAAGAAGGAGCGGGTCGGACGCCTCCTGCAGATGCACTCCAACAAGCGGGAGGAGCGGGAGGAGGTCTACGCCGGCGACATCGCCGCCGCCATCGGCCTCAAGGACGTGCGGACCGGGGACACGCTGTGCGACCCCGGGCACCCCATCATCCTCGAGAGCATGACCTTCCCGGAGCCCGTCATCCACGTGGCCATCGAGCCCAAGACTAAGGCGGATCAGGAGAAGCTCTCCACCGGTCTCGCCAAGCTCGCCGAGGAGGATCCCACCTTCCGCGTCCACACGGATCCGGAGACGAACCAGACGATCATCCAGGGGATGGGCGAGCTCCACCTCGAGATCATCGTCGACCGGCTTCGCCGGGAGTTCAAGGTGGAGGCGAACATCGGTCGTCCGCAGGTGGCGTACCGGGAGACGGTTCGCCAGTCCGTGGAGAAGATCGAGGGGAAGTTCGTCCGCCAGACCGGTGGACGGGGCCAGTACGGCCATGTCGTGATCAACCTGGCCCCCGGCGAGACCGGGTCCGGGTTCGTCTTCGACAACAAGATCGTCGGGGGTTCGATTCCCCGGGAGTACATCAACTCCGTGGAGCAGGGCATCAGGGAGGCCCTGGATACGGGTGTGGTGGCCGGGTACCCGGTCATCGACGTGAACGTGGAACTCATCGACGGTTCCTACCACGACGTGGACTCCAACGAGATGGCCTTCAAGATTGCCGGCTCCATGGCGGTCAAGAACGCCGTGCGGCGGGCTTCGCCGGCCATCCTGGAGCCCGTCATGGACGTGGAGGTGGTGACCCCCTCCGACTACATGGGGGACATCATCGGTGACCTTTCGTCCCGCCGGGGCAAGGTGGAGGGAATGCAGGACCGGGCAGGCGCCCGGGTCATCTCCGCCTTCGTGCCCCTGGGCGAGATGTTCGGCTACTCGACCACGCTGCGCTCAATGAGCCAGGGTCGGGCGGCCTACACGATGCAGTTCGGGCACTACGAAGAGGTGCCCAAGAGTGTGGCAGACGAGATCGCCAGCGCGAACGGCGGCTCGTCCGACGACTGAGCCCGGCCGGACAGGGGCGGATCGACACCTTCCAGTACCAGGGAGAGCATAGCATGGCAAAGGCGAAATTCGAGCGGACGAAGCCGCACGTGAACGTGGGGACGATTGGACACGTGGACCACGGGAAGACGACGCTGACGGCGGCGATCACGAAGATCCAGTCGGCGAAGGGGCTGGCGGAGGACGTGACGTTCGAGAACATCGACAAGGCGCCGGAGGAGCGGGATCGGGGGATCACGATTGCGACGGCGCACGTGGAGTACGAGTCGGACGCGCGTCATTACGCACACGTGGACTGCCCGGGCCACGCGGACTACGTGAAGAACATGATCACGGGAGCCGCGCAGATGGACGGTGCGATCCTGGTGGTGAGCGCGGCGGACGGCCCCATGCCGCAGACGCGGGAGCACATCCTGCTGGCCCGTCAGGTGAACGTGCCGCACATCGTGGTGTTCCTGAACAAGTGCGACATGGTGGAGGACGAGGAGCTGCTGGAGCTGGTGGAGCTGGAGGTTCGTGAGCTCCTGAGCGAGTACGACTTCCCCGGCGACGACATTCCGGTGATCCAGGGTTCGGCGCTGAAGGCGCTGGAGTCGGGGGACCCGGAGAGCGAGTGGGGGAAGAAGATCACGGAGCTGATGGAGGCCATCGACACGGCGATTCCGCAGCCCGAGCGTGACGTGGACCAGCCGTTCCTGATGCCGGTGGAGGACATCTTCACCATCACGGGACGGGGGACGGTTGCGACGGGCCGGATCGAGCGGGGCGTGGTGAACGTGCAGGACGAGGTGGACCTGGTGGGGCTGAGTGCGGCGCCGGGGACGAAGACGGTGGTGACCGGGGTGGAGATGTTCCGGAAGCTGCTGGACCGCGGGGAGGCCGGCGACAACGTGGGCCTGCTGCTCCGGGGCGTGAAGAAGGACGACGTGGAGCGTGGGATGGTCCTGGCGAAGCCGGGGACGATCACGCCGCACACGAAGTTCAAGGCGGAGGTGTACGTCCTGACGAAGGAAGAGGGTGGACGCCACACGCCGTTCTTCAACGGATACCGGCCGCAGTTCTACTTCCGGACGACGGACGTGAC
>REBX01000158.1 GCA_007692505.1 Gemmatimonadales bacterium
GAGACCCGCCGCGACACGGAGCGGAGGGCCGACCTGGAGTCGTGGACGGCCCGGACGGACGGCCACATCTACTTCTACGTGGACCCGGACGACGGCCGGCGGGCCCTTATCCGGGTGGACCAGGTCGCGGTGGACGTCTTCTGGCAGGCCCCCGACCTGACCCGGCAGCGGATCGTGGGGGAGCGCACCGAGACGTTCCTCCCCGTCCGCGACTTCGACTACTACCTGGACCGACTCACACTGGTTCAGTCGGGCTTCGGAGACGAGATCCGGGTGGGCCAGGGGATGGACGTGGCCGACGTCCCCCACCCCCTTCGGTGGCTCCCACCGGGCACGGAGGAGGACCCGGTCTACGACATGCGGTTCGCCGACGCCCTCACCCTCACCCTCCCCGGAGTGGACGAGCCCCTCCGGATCCGACAGGTGGAGGTGCGCCCCCGGGACCCGGACCGGGCCGCAATGGTGGGCTCCGTGTTCCTGGCGGAGCGGGACGGGAGCCTGGTCCGGATGGAGCTGGGCTTCACCCCTGCCTCCTATGTGGACCGGCGCACGGACCGGGTCTCGGTCCAGCTGGACTTCGGGCTCTGGGACGGAGAACACTGGCTCCCCAACGAGCAGGTCCTGGAGGTCCGCCGCGAGATCCCGGAGCTGGACCTGGGGGTGGGTACGGTGATTCGTGCCGTCCTCCGGGTGGGCAACTACGACCTGGGGGCCCAAGTCCCCCCGGAGGTCATGGCAGGCCCTCCGGTACAGGCCGCCCCCCTCCTGCAGCGCCAGGCCTTCGACTTCCCCGAGGGGCTGCTGGACGGACTGGAGCGGGATGGCCTGTCCGGCGTCGACCTCCGGACCGACCCGGCCGACCTGCGGGCCGAGGCCCTACGGCGCCTGGAGGGGCGCCCTCCCTCCGGGCTCTCCCCCATCCGCTTCCACCTACCCCGCCTCTCCACCCTGGTCACCCACGACCGGGCCCGGGGGTGGAGTCCCGGCGTGGGGATCACCCTGCGGCCGTCCTCCAGCGTACGGGCCCGTCTCGACGGCGGATGGTCGGAGGCCTCGGGCCGGTTTCGGGGCGGAGTCGTCCTGGATGGTCCCGGGTGGGGGGCCTGGGCGCTGGAGGGCCGGGTCGTGGCCAACGAGCGCCGGGACCTGGGTGTCCGACCGGCAGGCCCCCCTGTCCTGGGGTCGGCGGCCAGCGTCCTCACCGGCGAGGACTGGGTGGACCCCTTCCTGGGGACCGGGGCCCATCTGGCCCTTCGGCGCCGCACCGATTCGGGGGGACGCATCCTCCTTTCGGGAGGAGTCGAGCGGCACCGCTCGGAGGAACTCCGGGTCGGAGTGGAAGACGGACGGCCCGTCCTCCCCGTTTCCAAGGGCACGCGGGCCCTCCTCCGGGGCCAGGTCTCCCACCCCCTGCCCAGCCCCGGGACCCGGTGGCAGACCACCGGGGAGGTCACCGCCGACCTCCTGGTGGGTGGTGGAACCGGAGGCCGTCTCGAGGCCGAGGTGGAGATGTCCCTGGAGGACCCGGCGGATCGATTCGCCGTCCTCCTCCAGACACGAGGGGGGCTCGTTACCGGAGAGGCCTTTCCCCAGCTCCACGGCACCCTGGGCGGACGGAACACCCTGCCCGGATGGCCCATGCGGAGCTTCGGTGGATCCCGCTGGGGACTGGCCGCAGTGGAGGGCAGTCGTCGACTGGGCTCCTCCCACCTCCACCTGCGAGGGGGGCTGCACGCCGGTGCCGCCGGAGGAGGGACACCGGCCTCCTGGCCATCCGGCGACGAGGGCGGACCCTCCGCCTCCGGCGGGGTCCGGGGCGGGGTCACCCTGGGCGTCGGGACCCTCTGGAACCTGGTCCACCTCGACGTAGCCCGGGGCATGGGCGGAGGCGAATGGCAGTTCCTCCTCTCCGTGAACCCGGACTGGTGGGACCTGCTTTGACGGCATGAGTTGCTCCGGCGCCGTGCTCCGTCGGACCCTCCCACACGGCCCCCCCTGTCGCTGTACGGCCTCCTACCAGAGGACCCGGACGGACTGGGGCTGCCACCGGAGGTCGGCCACGATGGCATCCGGGCCCGTGGCCCGCTCGATGGTCTCGGCAGGGATGACCGTCATGCCCTCCAGGCGCTCGGGACGGAGGGTCCGGTCATCGGTGATGTCCCGGATCACGATCTCCTCGACCTGCCCGGGGAATCGCCGGGCCAGGCTCCGGTAGATTTCCGGGTCCCCCTCACCGGTGTCCCCCACCAGCCGGAAGGTCCGATCCGGGAAGTCCTCCATCATGCCAGCGATGACCTCATACTTCCGGTCTGCGGTCTCCGCGCCGGCGGAGACCAGAGAACGGAGGTCCCGCCAGGTGCTGATGCTCACAAGGTTCTTCCGGACCGTACGGAAGTGCATGGTTCCTTCCGGGTAACCCGTCTCCTCGTGGAAGAGGAACTCCGAAAGGGACTCGTACATCTGCCACGGTGTTCCCGAGACATAATGGAAGAGGACATCCCCCTCCCCGTCCCACTCCTGGTAGAGCTCAGGCATCCCCGGGGCCTCCCTGAATTCGTCGAAGAAGGTGTTCCGGACCGCCACGCTCCACCCGGCAGGGATCTCGGTGATCCGGATCGTGTCGTCGATGTCCGAGATCACGGAGGTACCCTCGGAGGGGACCAGGATGGCCTGACCTGTCCCGGAGTGGTCCCGGGACACGGCCTCCCAGCGGAGCCATCCGCCCTGGCTCCCCTGGGCCGCAAGGAGCTCCTCGGCGCGCTGGGCGGGAATGCGGACCTTCCCCTCCACCACCCCGTTCCGGTCCGTCCTGGGAGCCCGCCCCCGCTCGTCCAGGACCTGGTACTCCTGCCCGAGCGGATCGTCCTCGAAGACGAAGGTGACCCGCTGCCTCCACTCGCTGTCCCCGGAGAACGGACGGAGTCGGTGCCGGAACGTCTCCACCTGTTGGGGCTCCAACCCGGCCATGCTGGAGGCCACCCGCGTAACCACACGAGACACCAACCCTCGGTCCTCCCAGACCCAGTAGCGGACGGGGACCACCCACTCGTCGTCCTCCAGATAGCCATACGTCGGGTAGAACGTGACATTCTCCGAAGCATCCGGGTCCGGTACTGCCCGGTCTCCGGTGCGGGTTTCCGAGGAGCTGCCCCAGGCACACCCCACCACCAGCAGGGGCATGAGGAGGAGGGCGAAGCGGCGACCGAATCCACGGTGTTTGAGGCCGCAGGATCGGGGATGCGTGGAAGCTCTGGCCATGTCCGGATTCTTGCTTGAAGGGTCCGTGATCGATCCAGCAAGGAACGCCTGAACGATCCTGCTACCCCAAAATCGCCGCGCCGGCCACTCCGCTACAAGGCGTCCGGGGCTTCCGCCAGCACGTCCTCCTCCTCACCGAACTCATCCCCGGCCCAGACGGGGAAAGGATCTTCGAGGCGCGCCCACTCCCCGGCTCCCAGCGCCATCTCCTCCGCTGACAGGAGCGCTCCGGCCAGCCTGAACCTCAGGCGATCCGCTTCCATTCCCTGCCCGATGAAGACGAGCTCCTGCCGCCGGTCTCCCCAGGGCTCCTCCCACACCTCCCGGATGGCCTCCCTGAACTCGGGGTCCAGGGCCTCCGGATCCGGTTCCGCCGCCGACCACCACGTCCCGGCCGGTCCGTGCTCCCTCATCCGACCGGCCTGGTTGAGGGACCCCACCCAGTCCATCCTGGAGGCGAGCCAGAAGAAGCCCTTTGCCCGCACCACACCGGGCCATGACTCCTGGAGGAAGTCATGGAGGCGCGCCGGGTGGAAAGGGCGGCGGGACCTGAAGACCATGGAGGTGATCCCGTACTCCTCCGTCTCGGGCACGTGGTCCCCTTCCAGCTCCCGGAGCCACCCGGGGGCCCGGCTCGCCTCCTCCAGGTCGAAGCGCCCCGTCTCCAGGACCTCCTCCAGCGAGACCTGGCCGTAGCGGGTCCGCACGATTCGGGCGCTCCGGTTCAAGGTCCGGAGGAGGGCCTCCAGCTCGTCCAGCTCTTCGGGGGAGACCAGGTCGGTCTTGTTGATGACCAGGACGTCGGCGAACTCCACCTGGTCGAGGAGGAGGTCCGAGAGGCCGCGTTCGTCCCCCTCGCCGGCCGTCTCCCCCCGGTCTTCAAGGAGGTCGGTGGACCCCAGGTCCCGGGGAAAGGCCGCAGCATCCACCACCGAGACCATGGTGTCCAGGCGGGCGTGGTCCGAGAGGGTGCTCCCGTCCTCGTCCTCGAAGACGAAGGTCACGGCCACGGGGAGGGGCTCCGAGATCCCGGTGGACTCCACCACCAGGGCATCGAAGCGCCCCTGGTCGGCCAGGCGCCGGACCTCCCGGAGGAGGTCGTCGCGAAGGGTGCAGCAGATGCACCCGTTCGTCATCTCCACCAGCTCCTCCTCCGAACGGGACAGGGCGGCCTCCCCGTCCCGGACCAGGGCGGCGTCGATGTTCACCTCCGACATGTCGTTCACGATGACGGCCACACGGCGCCCCTCCCGGTTGGAGAGGATGTGGTTCAGGAGGGTCGTCTTGCCGGCCCCCAGGAACCCCGAAAGGACCGTGACGGGGAGTCTGGAATCGGTGGGTCGCTGGTCCATGCTGGGCATCCTGTGGGAGGTCCGGTGGGAAGGGGGCAGTTAACAATAAAGGTATATCATTATCGTCCCACGGCTACCACTGGGTCAACCCGGCCCCCCACGCCCGACAGGTCAACCCGTGGCCACCTCCCCTGCTCCCTCTTCAGTGCGGAGCCGGAGGAGGCGGGCCATGGCCACCACACCCAGCACGGGACCCGGGAGGAGGATTGCCCATGCCGCCGGCCATCCCCAGGTCGCCTGGGCAGTCTGGACGGCCCAGATGCTTATGGCGGTGACCCCAAAACCCACGGAGGTCTGGAGGGTCAGGGCCGTCCCCACTGCGTGGGAGGGGGCCACCTCCGTCACCAGGGCGGAGAACTGGGCTGAATCCGCCACCACCGCCACCCCCCATATGGCGGCCACCAGCACCACCAGGGGAAGGGGGGAGCCCATGATCCAGCCCGCCATCGCCGTGCATGTCCCACTCACCACCAGGGCCAGGATCGTGGTCCGCTCCCGTCCCCAACGATCGGCGAGCATTCCGGCCAGGACCGCCCCGGGACCGCCCACCGCGATGGCACCGAAGGCCAGGAGGGCCGCCCGGTCTGCCCCGCCCCCGAACCCGCCGGGGTCCAGGACGTCGGTGAACCAGAGGTGGAGGACGGCCCAGACGGCGTAGAGCTCCCACATGTGACCGGTGTAGCCCCACGTGGCCAGTCGGGTCTTTCTGTGCAGCACCACCGTGCGGGCCAGGTCCCAGCGAAACGGCCTCCGGAGGAACTCGTGGGGACCCGAGCGCCAGAGGAGAAGCACCAGGAGGCCACCCAGCACTGCAGCCACCGTCGCACCTGTCGTCACCGGGACCAGGGGCGCCTCCCCCCCGAAACCCCGGAGGAGAAATGGAGCCGCCTTCCCCACGGTGAGGGCCCCCACCACCACACCAATGGCCATGCCCCGGCCGGCCCTGAACCAGGTGGCCGCCATCTTCATCCCGGGAGGATAGACCCCTGCCAGGAGGAAGCCCGTTGCGAACCGGAGCCCCAGGAGGAAGAGCCAGTCCGGCGCCACCAGGAGGAGGCCGTTGGCAAGCCCCGCCAGTACGGCGCTGGCACCGAAGTACCATCGGGCCGGCACCACGTCGGCCAGGTTCAGGACCGCCGCCACCAGCGTCCCGGCCACGAAGCCCAGCTGGACCGCCCCGGTCAGCCACGCCAGCTCTCCCGCGGAGAGTCCGTGCCTGGCAGCCAGTGCCTCCCCCACTGCAGCCGAGGTGAACCAGGGTGACATCCCCAGAAGGACGGCCACAGACAGGAGGAGAAGAGCCGGCCCCCGTCCCGGGGTGGTGTCGGGCTCGGGCTCCGATGGGGTGGAGGGGAGCATGTCTCGGCGTCGTGGGGGTGGGAGGAGTCCGGGGGCGGGCACCCGATCCTACCGTCGGCGGGGCCCGAGGGCCATATTCACGCCCAAGGCCCCAGATCCTCCCAGCCACCACGGTCCGGATGCTTCGAGACGACGACACCCACCACCGAACGCAGCGCTTCCGGTTTCGCGCTGTCGCCCTGGGGCTCCTCCTCCTCCCGGCGCTGGTGGTCTTGCTCACGGACCCCCAGCGCCACGACATCGTGTTCGTCTGGTGGCTCGGGGTCCTGCCCGTGGTCCTCACCGCCCGGACGGACGGGTGGCGGGGCGCCATGGTCATGGCCTTCGGTGTGGTCCTCCTGGCTGTCCTGGCCCACACCGGGGTGGCAGCCACCACGGGGCAGGCCGTCTCTCCCATCCTTCCCCCCGTCCTCATCTTTTTCCTCCTGGCCGCCGCCGCCATCGCCTGGCTGGCCCGGGCCATGGGCGACGACCGGGGAGACGTGGAGGACCTGGCTCTCACGGACCGCCTCACCGGCCTCCCCAATCGCAGGCATGCCCGGGTATTCCTGGAGACCATGTTCGGAAGCGCGGAGCGGGGGCGTCCCCTGGCCGTGGTCCTCTTCGACCTGGACGACTTCTCCGGGGTGAACGAGGCGGAGGGGATCCGGGGGGCGGATCGGATCCTGGTGGAGTTTGCCGACCTCCTGCGCTCCAACACCCGGCGGATGAACCTCTCTTCCCGATTTGGCGGGGAGGAGTTCCTGGCCATCCTGGCCGGAGGAGACGAGGAGGGGGCCCGGGCCTTCGCAGAGAGGATTAGGGAGGCCTTCCGGGCCGCCTTCGACGAGACCCACCCCACCACCCTCTCGGCAGGTGTGGCGGCCTACCACCCCTCCATGAAGCAGCCCGCAGAGCTGGTGGCCGCCGCCGACCTGGCCCTGGGACGAGCCAAGGACGAGGGGGGCGACCGGATCCGGGTCTTCGGGAGGGACGTCGGGAGCGAGGACGTCCGGAGGTCCCGGGAGCAGGGCTCCACTGCCCCCCGAACGCCGGAGGCGTACATCTCCGATCCGGCTTCCATGGGGAACCGCCCTCCCCCCCCGGACCTCATCCCGGAGCCCAGCGCGCGGTTCGGGGAGGGCCGAACCATCCTCCTGGTGGAGCACGACTCGGGGGAACGGGAGGTCTTCGATTCCTACCTGGAGCAGGAGGCCTTCGAGGTCACCTCCGTGGAGGACGCCCAAGGTGCCATCCAGGCCCTTCGGAGCGAGTTCGATGCGGTTTTCATCGACCTCCAGCTCCCCGGGCTCTCCAGCTCGGAGCTGGTCCGGGCCGTGAAGTCGCGCTGGCCTGCCACCCAGGTCGTGGTCATCACGGCGGACCGGGATGCCCGGGTGGCAGCGGAGGCCCTGAACGCCGGGGCCGATCGGTACCTCTTCCGCCCGGTGGACATGCCAGAGCTCCAGAGTGCGCTGGTGGATGCCCTGGCCCGAAGGGACCGCCTCCGGGCCGAGGAGGACCGGCGCAGGGAGGACGCCCGCCAGCGGGGCGCAATCGTCGAGTCCGGGGACAACCTGGTGGTGGACGGCCTCCTGGCCCTGGCGGAAGCCGCGGAGCGCCGGGACCACCACTCCAGGGGCCACGCCCGCCGGGTGGCGGACTACGCCGTGGCCATCGCAGGCGGTCTGGCCTCGCCCCCGGAGGAGTTTGACCCGGACCGCCTGCACCTGGCCTGCCTCGTCCACAACCTGGGGATGATCTCGGTCCCGTCCGAGATCCTGAACAAGTCCGGCACCCTCACCCCGGAGGAGTTCGAGCGGGTCCGACGGCACCCCGAGGTGGGTCGACGGATCCTGGAGCCCGCCCTGGGCGACGAGGTGGTCCTGCAGGTGGCCGGATGGCATCACGAACGATGGGATGGTTCGGGCTACCCCGATGGCCTGGCCGGGGAGGCCATCCCCCTGGCGGCCCGCATCGTGTCCATCGCCGATGCCCTGGACGCCATGACCAGCACCCGGCCCTACCGGAAGGCCCTGACCTGGGAAGATGCGGTCCGCCAGGTCCGGGATCGGGCCGGCACCCACTTCGATCCCGGCCTGCTACCGGCTTTTCGTTCTGCACTCCCCGAACTGTACCGGCGCTTCCGGCAAGCCCCCCCCACCACGGCGGACGGGGATCCTGACCTCGACCTCGAGGTCGCCCCATCGGCCGACCAATGACCCCGCAGGCTCCTCCCTACCCCTCAGCCTCCCGCAGGACCACCACCGGGGGCGCCCGGAGCACCGGCCCCGCCGTGAGCCACCCGGCTGCCACCACCAGCACTACCGTCCCCGCCCACACCGCTGCCAGGCGGAGCCAGGGGACCGTCCCGGCCAGGTCGAAGCCGAAGTGGAGGAGGAGGATCCCTCCCCCGGCCCCCAAAAGAAGCCCGGCCAGCCCGGCCAACGCTCCCAGGGCGGCATACTCCACCATGAACACGGCTCGCACCCGTCGCCCCCGGGCCCCCAGTGTCCGGAGGAGGGCCGCCTCCCTCCGTCGGTAGTACCGACCACTCAGGAGGGCGGCCAGGAGGACCAGGACCCCTCCAGCCACCACGAAGGCCGTGAGGGCCGCCAGCACCTGGAGCACCCGGCTGGCGATCCGCTCCACCGTCTCCCGCACCGTGGAGACATCGACCCACGATACGTTGGGGTGATCGGCCCGGAGCGCCCGCTCCAGCGCCCCCGTCCCCACCCCCTCCGAATCGGACACGGCGCCGATCCAGG
>REBX01000123.1 GCA_007692505.1 Gemmatimonadales bacterium
GCAGTGCTCGAGCTCCGGGGCGAAGCCGAAGTGGCCCAGGAGCTCCCACCCCCCGGCCAGGACGACGCCCCCCACCTCCCCCCGGGGAACGCTGGCCAGGGCGTCCAGACGGGCCGTGAGGGCGTCGTGGAGCTCCTCTCCCTCCCCGTCCCGGACGTGCAGGAGGACGATCTCCGCCAGGAGGGACGCCGCCGAGAACCGGACGAGTTCCTTCGAGAGGGTACGGCCCGGCACCTCCACCTCGAACCCGGTGAAGGTCTGCAGGTCCCGGCCCTCCTTCCAGGCCACCGAAAGGATCCCCCGGTCGAAGAGGTCCGGAGCGGGGTCCCGGGTGCGGGAGGGCCGACGGACCCCCCGGGCCATGCAGGCCACGAGACCCCGGTGGGGGGTCAGGAAGCGGAGGACGCTGGAGGTCTCCGAGTAGGGATGGGAGCGGAGGAGGAGGCCCGGCCCCCGCTCCTCCCGGCTCACGTCTCCGACTCCAGCCGGTCCAGGAGTCGGTCCCGGATGCCCCTCAGGCGGGCCTCCCGGGCCGGGTCGCCGGGGGCCTCCAGGGCCTCGTCCAGTCGGGCCACTGCCAGGAGGAGGCCCCGGCGGTCGGTGCCCGGGGGCGGTTCCCATCCTTCGCCAGGCGGCGCACCGGGGGTCGTCCCCGAGGACCCACCGGGGGGTGGCGGTATGCTCCCCTCCCCCGCCACCGCCTTCCCGTCGCCGCTCCGCCTGCGAAGCATGAAGACGGATCCGGCCAGAACCAGGAAGACGCTGAGCCCCACCGCCACCCAGGCGCGGGGCTCCACGGGCTCCTCGCCGAGCCGGACCTCCACGGTGCGGTCCGTCACGTCTTCCCCCCACCAGCGCAGGTACTGGCTCCCCCGCTCCAGCTCGATGGGCTCGGCCGCGGTGAGTCCCTCCACCCGCATGGCGGGAGCCGGCTCCCGGACCAGGAATTCCACAAAGCCCGTGAATCCGGGCAGGTAGAAGGTAGTCTCCAGGGTGGGCAGGTCATACTGGACCACCCAGAGGCGTTCGCCGGGCTGGAGGGACGCGGTCACCACCATGGCCTCGTCCTCGAAGCGAATCTGGTCCCGGCTCCCCTGCCCGTCCACCAGGCTGGCATTCGTGGCCCCCGGCGGGAGGGGGTAGCGCCAGACCGCGGCTCCCTCCGTGTCCGGGTCCACCACCCAGGTCACGCTGGAGTCGTTCACCACCTCCAGGAGGTCCGTCACCTGCCAGGCACCGGCCCCCTCCTCCACGAAGACGTTTCGGACCCGGACGGGGAGGGACACGCCCCCCGACGGGGCAACTGAAGTGGGGAAGGCCCGCACGGTATACACGGAATCCAGTGCCGTCTCCTCGGCAATGGGCTGCCCGAAGTAGAGGACCCCTTCCCGCCTGTGCGACGCGAAGAGGATCTCGCCGCTCCCCGCCGACGGGACCTGGTCCAGTTCGAAGCGGAAGGTACCGTCTGCCTCCACCCGGACGGAGTCGATGGGTCCCGAGAACTCGGGGTTCACCCGGTGGAGGACCACCGTGCCCGTGTCTGCCGGGGTCTCCACGACCAGGAGTCTTCCGTTCAGGACCGGATCGGCGGCGGAGGGGACGGGTGAGGCAGAGACCGGGGGCGGGTACAATGCCACCGGGGCGTCCAACGCCATGCCGGCGGCAGTCCCTGCGGCGGCCAGCCATCCGGCCAGGAGGAGGGTCAGCACGAAAGACGGGGGGTCAGGGCGTGAAGCGTCCGAAGTCTTCCGGGTTCATGTTCCGGAGGTACTCCTTGAGCTCGTCGGCCTCCAGCGGCCGGGGATCCGGCTGGGGCGTACCCGGCGAGGTGTCCTCCGCCTCCACCGAGCCCGCCGGTGGGCCGGAAGCCGGAGCCGACGGGGCCTCCCCGTCGTCGATCTCGATGGTGGCCCGCTCCAGGAGGACGTCGCTGGCAAAGATCCGGGCGTCGGAGCGGAGCGCCACTGCGATGGAGTCCGAGGGGCGGGCGTCCACCGTGATCGTTTCCCCGTTCAGCCGGATCTCCAGTTCCGCGAAATAGGTGGCGTCGGCCACCCGGGAAATGACCACCCGCTCCAGCTCCCCACCCATCTGCCCCAGGACCGACATGATGAGGTCGTGGGTCAGGGGCCGCGAAAACTTCATGTCGGCCAGGCGCATGGCAATGGCACTGGCCTCGCCGGGTCCGATCCAAATGGGAAGGACCCGCTCCCCGCCCATCTCTTCCAGGATGACGACGGGAGTGTTCGAGGCCCGATCCAGGCCGAGACTCTGCACCTTCACTTCGACCAGCACGGACACTCCGGGTTTGGGGGTTTCTCCTTCCGGGATGAACCCCGCCCGGGCATCCGGGTTCCGGGGTCAGAGGACGCTCCGGAGGTCGTCTGTCCGGTTCTCCCTCTCCCATGGGAATCGCCATACCTGCGTTTCCGCTCCGCCCAGCTCCAGCTCCGGCGCCCGCTCCGGCTCTCGGCCGAAGTGGCCGTAGGCCGAGGTGGGCCTGAAGATGGGGTAGGTGAGGTTGAGGTCGCGGATGATGGCGGACGGGCGCAGGTCGAAGACCTCCTCCACGGCCCGGGAGAGTTCGGCGTCGGGTACGGTGCCCGTGCCCTTCGAGTCCACCCAGACCGACACTGGCTCGGCCACCCCGATGGCGTAGGCGATCTGGATCTCGCAGCGTCGGGCCAGCCCGGCGGCCACCAGGTTTCGGGCAGCCCAGCGGGCCGCGTAGGCGGCGGAGCGGTCCACCTTGGTGGCGTCCTTCCCCGAGAAGGCCCCTCCGCCGTGGCGGCCCATCCCGCCGTACGTGTCCACGATGATCTTCCGGCCCGTGAGGCCCGCATCGCCCTGAGGCCCCCCGATGACGAAGAGGCCCGTGGGGTTGATGTGGAGCTTCGTGGTGGCCGGATCGAAGAGGTCGTCGGGGAGCGCGGGCCGGATGACCTCGTCCAGGAGGGTCTGGCGGATCGTGGCCTGGTCCACGCCCTCGTCGTGCTGGGCGCTCATGACCACGGTGTGGATCCGCACCGGGACGTCGTCCTCGTACTCCACCGTGACCTGGGCCTTCCCGTCGGGCCGGAGCCACCCAATCCGTCCACTGCGCCGGGCTTCCGCCAGGGCGCGGGTCAGCCGGTGGGCGTACTGCACGGGGGCGGGCATTCGCTCCGGGGTCTCGTCGGTGGCGAACCCGAACATCATCCCCTGGTCTCCGGCTCCGCCGGGATTCACGCCCTGGGCGATGTCCGGCGACTGCCGGTCAATGGTGGTGAGGACCGCACAGGTGGCGGCGTCGATCCCCAGCCCGGCCCGGGTGTAGCCGATGTCCGTGAGGGTGTCCCGGACGAGTTCGGGGATCTCCACGTACGTCTCCGTGGTGATCTCGCCTGCTACCACCACGAGCCCCGTGGTCACCAGGGTCTCGCAGGCCACGCGGGAGTTGGGATCCTCTGCGAGCATTGCGTCCAGGATCGTGTCCGAGATCCGGTCGGCCACCTTGTCCGGATGGCCCTCGGTGACCGATTCCGAGGTGAAGAGTCTACGACGCACGGCGCGCTCCTTCGGGGGCTGGTTGGGGGGCAGTCGAAGCTCCAGCAGGGCTGAAGCCTTCTACGCTAGATCGATTCCCGGGGGCGGACAATGGGGGCCGACTCCTGGCGGGGCCCGCCCCGGGGGTCAGGGGATGGACAGGCTCCACCGTCCCGAGAAGGCGGCCAGGTCCACGGCGTCCCCGATCCCCTCCACCAGGGCCTGGGTAACCTCCTCCGAGGTGGAGGCGGCCAGGGCCCTTCGGGCGGCCTTCCGGGCGTCCTCGACCCGGAAGCTCCGGATCACCTTCTTGATCTCCGGCAGGTTCGGCCACGCCACCGAGAGGGCGTGGATGTCCAGGCCCACCAGGAGGAATGCCCCCAGTGGAGTGCCGGCCAGCTCCCCGCACACACTGACCTCGATTCCGGCAGCCTGCCCCACCCGGGACACCTGGTGGAGCTGCCGCACCACCGAAGGGTGGAACGGGTTGTAGAGGTTGGCCAGACGGGCGTTGGAGCGGTCCACGGCCAGGGTGTACTGGACCAGGTCGTTCGTGCCGATGGAGAAGAAGTCGCAGTGGCGAGCCAGCTCGGCCGCGTCCAGCGCCGCCGCCGGCGTCTCCACCAGGATCCCCAGCTTGTACGAGGTGGAGAAGGCGATCCCCCGGCTTCGAAGGACCGCCTCCTCCTCTCTCAGGAGCTCCCGGACCCGGATGACCTCCGCCACGTCGTTCACCATGGGGAGGAGGATCCGCAGGTCGCCGTGGACGCTGGCCCGGAGGATGGCCCGGAGCTGGGGCCGGAAGAGCTCCAGTTCGTCCAGGCAGACCCGGATCGCCCTCCACCCCAGGAAGGGATTCTCCTCCGCGGGCATGTGGAGGAAGGAGGGAAACTTGTCGCCGCCCAGGTCGAAGGTGCGGATGAAGACGGCCCGGTTGGGGAACGACTCCGTCACGTGCCGGTAGGCCTCGTACTGCTCCTCCTCGCCGGGCATGGCGTTCCGGCCCACCACCAGGAATTCCGTCCGGAAGAGCCCGACCCCCTCGGCGCCCCGGTCCCGCGCTCGCTCGGCTTCCGAGGGCAGGTCCAGGTTCGCCCGCAGGCTCACCAGGTGGCCATCCAGGGTGATGGCATCCAGGCGGGAGATCTGGACCAGCTCCTCCTCCCACTCCCGGATCCGCACCTGCCGCTCCCTGTACACCGTGCGGTCCCGCTCGTCGGGGTCCACCACCAGGCGGCCCACCCGGCCGTCCAGGATGGCCTCCTGCCCCTCCTCCACCCCGTTGTCGAGGCGGACGAAACCCACCACGGCGGGGATCCCCTGGGAGCGGGCCAGGATGGCCCAGTGGGAGGTCCGGGTCCCCTGCTCCGTGGCCAGCCCCCGGACCACGTCCGGGTCCATCTGCACCGTGAGGGTGGGGGTGAGGTTCCGGGCCACCACGATGAGGGGACCCTCCTCGTCGGCCCACACCCCGGGCTCCGGGTGGCCCAGGAGGCGGTGGAGGACCCGGACCTCAAGGTCCTCCAGATCGTTCAGTCGGTCCAGGACCATGGCCGACGATGTCCGGGCCCAGAGCGTCTTGAGCTCCAGCATCCGGAGCTGGAAGGCCCTCGGTGCGGCGAAGTGGTTCCGCTCGATGAGCTTCTCGGTGCCCCCCACCACCTCCGAGTCCCGGAGCATGAGGAGCTGGGGGTCGAAGATGCGGGCTTCCATCTCGCCCAGCCGGCGGGCGGCCTCCTCCCGGATCTGCTCCAGCCGGCCCCGGGCCCACTCCAGGGCGGCCCGGAACTCGTCCAGCTCGGCCTCCACCTGGTCGGGTTCGATGGAGCGGTCCGGTACGCGGGGCACCTCCCAGTCCAGGCGGCGGATGCGCCCAAAGGCGAGTCCCTCCGAAGCCGGCAGTCCGTCGTGGGTGCGTCCCATGTCAGACCTCCTCCGAACCGGCGTCGCCGAATCCGTCTTCCACCAGGGCCGCCAGGGCCTCAAGTGCTTCCCGGGCGTCCTCTCCCTCCCCCCGGAGGCGAAGCTCGGAGCCTTGCTCCGCCGCCAGCATGAGGACGCCCATGATGCTCTTCCCGTTCACCTCCAACCCGTCCCGGGCCACCTGGATCTCTGCCCTGTACTTCCCGGCCAGCTTGACGAAGGCTGCAGCCGGACGGGCATGCATCCCGGCCCGGTTCCGGATGCGCACGGTGCGCTCCACCGCGGGGTCCGAGGAGGCGTTCCGGTTCGAGGGGTCGGTCATGGAAGTGGGGGTTCG
Organism: Gemmatimonadales bacterium; assembly: GCA_007692505.1. Taxonomy (GTDB): domain Bacteria; phylum Gemmatimonadota; class Gemmatimonadetes; order Longimicrobiales; family Gaopeijiaceae; genus REBX01. The sequence continues at coordinate 5,786 of REBX01000123.1, forward strand.
GGGAGGAGACCGGGTCGCGTCAGAACGCTAGGCGCCGGAGGAGGAGGAGGCCCAGGGCCACCAGCGCCGCGGCACCGGGCACCCAGGGCCGGAGGCGGCCACCCAGGACGGCGCCGGTGCCCAGGAGTACAAGTCCCACCCCGGCCCATGTCAGGAGATCCCCCGGGCCGGGCAACGGAGGGGACGGCAGGTCCTCCGGGGTCAGGGCGCCGCCATCTGCCTCCACGCCCCCCTGGAGGAGGAGGACCGGGAGTAGCGATGCAGCGCTGGCCACGCTTCCAGCCAGGAAGAGGACGCCGCTCCGGAGCCGGGTGGCCCTGGGCCCCAGCCGGGCCCGGGTTAGGGCCTGGCCCACCTGCCGCCCCAGGGCGAGGCCGGCCCGTGCGGCCCAGACCCGGAGGACCGTCTGCCCCGCAACATATACGAGTACGATCGTCCCCACCGCCGCAAGGGGGGGGGCACCCACCAGGAGGAGGAGGGCCAGGACCAGGAGGAGGGCAGGACGCCACCCGGCCCACACCAGTTGGTCCCCCAGGGCGCCCAGCGGGCCCCGGAGGGCATCCCCCAGCCGGTCCTGCTCTGCCCGGGTGGCTCCCTCCGCTGCCATGCGGAGTCGGGCCCCGGCGGCCAGGGGGCTGAGCCACGGGTGGGCATTGAACGGACGGGGCTCAAGGGCCACCCGGGTGGCCTGGGCGGGGCGCTCCTCCCCACCACCGTTCGCTTCCACTGCCCTCCCTCCCGGACCGGGAATCACGCCTCGCTCCATCCACTGGAGGCCGGCGCCCAGCAGGCTCCGGGGGTTCCAGGTGGCCTGCACCAGGAATGAGCGGAGGACGAGGCGACGGCCCAGCCCGTCGGGGAGGGGCGGGGTCATGGGGTGGTCCCCCCGCCCGGAGAAAGCCCCGTGGCCATGGCAGCTGCGACCAGGCTCGCTCCCACCAGGAAACCCGCGGCGGCCATCCCCGCCATGGCGGTCCGGGACCTTCCCGGCGGGGCCACCACCGCCACCAGGCGTCCGAGCCCCAGGAGGCCGGCGGCTCCCAGTGCCACCGCCGTCTCCAGCCGGGTGGCGGGCCAGAGGGCCAGGAGCTCTCCCGGGCCCCGGACCCACCCCGGAACCGCCACGCCCCACACCAGGGCCCAGGCCACCAGGAGACCTCCGCCTGTGAGGAGGACGCCGCGGCCGGCATCAGCCAACAGGCACCGGGCATGGAGGCGTCCCAGCGCCAGGCCGGCCGCCCCGCCCCCGGCTCTGCGGACTGCGGCTTCCAGGCGGCGGAGGTTCCCTTCCCGGAGGAGGGACTGGCTCCATCCCCCCACCCAGGCGAGGGCGACCCCCAGGACCAGGGCGAGGGCCAGGGTCCCCCCGGGAAGGCCGGGGTCCGGCGGAAGGACGGGGGTGGAGGGGAGCGCTGCCACGGCACCGGCCACCACCCCGGCGGCCCCGGGCTCGGGGAGCCGGACGGCCCCCACCGGCAGGGCCCCCAGGACGAGGAGCTCCAGGAGCCCGCCGGCCAGCGCGCCCGCTACCGGGTCGCCCACGATGGCGCCGGCCAGCGTCCCGCCCACCAGGGGGCGGCAGACCAGGGTCTGGCCCAGCGACGTGGTGTCCAGGGTGGCCCAGGCGCCAAGGGCGAGGAGGGCCGTGAGGGCGAGGACGAAGCCCATTCAGCGCGGGTCCGCTTCTTCCAGGAGGGCTGCGCCCGGTACTCGGGCGGTCCCGGGGAGGTCCCGGGCGATGACCTGGGTTCCACCCGCCATGAGTTCGCGGATGGCGTCCCGGTCTGCCGGACCCAGGTGGACATAGGCCAGCACCCGGGTCCGACCAGGCGCGCTGTGGAGTCCGCCCACGTTCACCTCCCTGTCCCTGAGGCCCCCCCCGCGGCCCAGACGAGCCATGACCTCCAGGGAGCGGGTGAGGAGGACGGTGTCCTCGGGGGCGGCCCGGAGGGAGTCAAGCGAGTCCCGGGCCTCCTCCACCGAGAGGAAGTCCGCCCGGGCATCGTCGGGCACCCCCAGCCGGTAGAGCTCGACCTCCCAGTCGCTCTCGGCCAGTTCGTCGTCCACCACCACGTAGCGCCGGGGGTGAAGGACGCTTCCCCACCCCACGGTGACCTGCCCGTGGATCAGGCGTTCGTCAACCCGATACAGGACGATGGGCATGGCGGTCGGCAGCCGGTTGGGCATCGGCGGACGCGGAGGACCCCTCCCCCGGGCCGATGTCGGCCTCGGCATCACCGCAGGGGTCGTCTGCCCGAGGCGCTGCCCGGTTTGCGGGCCGCTCCAGGGAACGAATCTCGGACCGGCCCCGCTTCAGGAGTCGCTCCACCAGCTCGTCCAGGGCCAGGTCCCGGTGGAACACGAAGTCCAGGAGCATGGGGAGGTTCGTCCCGAAGAGGACGGAACGGTTGCCCGGGTCCCGGCAGACGAACCGGGCCGCCATGGCGCAGCTCCCCGAGGGCAGGTCGGTGAAGATGATGGCCGGACCTGTCCCGGCCACCTCCTGCACGGCCTTCAGAAGGGCATCTGGCCCCCGGCCGTCGTTGGAGACGGCCACCAGGACGTCCTCGCCGAAGCCGGTGATCTTCCGGACGGCATCCACCATCCCCTGGGCCATGGCCCCATGGGTCACAAGGATCCCCAGGACCGGCTCGGGTTCGGGAGGTGCCCCTTCCTCGTCATTCATAGTCTTCCTCCAGGTACTCCCCCACGGGAAGAAGTGCGCCCCGGAGCTTCTGGTCGAAGCGCCGGGCCGAGTCCACACCACTGTATCGGAGGAGGTGGTTCATGGCCACCACCTCCGAGATCACCGTAATGTTCTTCCCCGGGTTCAGGGGGACCCGGACCCGAGGCAGCCGAACACCCAGGTACTCGGCTTCCTCCCGGTCCAGGCCGGTTCGGTCGTAGCTCCCCGCCTCGCTCCACTGCACCAGCTGCACCACGACCTCGATGCGCTTCTGCTGCCGGATTGCCCGGATCCCGAAGAGGGCCGCCACGTCGATGATTCCTACACCCCGGATCTCCATGTGGTGCTTCTGGAGCTCGTGCCCCCGGCCAATGAGGACATCGTTCCCCCGACGAGAGGCCATGACCAGGTCGTCTGCCACCAGCCGATGCCCCCGCTCCACCAGATCCAGGACGCATTCGCTCTTCCCGATCCCGCTCTTCCCCACGAAGAGGAGGCCCACCCCGTAGACGTCGGCCAGGGACCCGTGGATCGTGGTCCGGGGGGCGAGGGCCACCTCCAGGTAAGCCTTCATCCGCCGGAAGAACTGCTTCGTGGTCTGGGGGGCCCGGAATACGGGTCGCCCGTGCCTGCGGGCGGCCTCCAGGAGCTCCGGGGGCACCTCCTGTCCCTTCGTGACGAAGGCCGCCGGGAAGTCCTGGGCCATGAAGGTCTCCAGGCGATCCTTCAGGACAGGAGCATCGAGCCTGGCGAGGTAGGCCATCTCCGTCTGACCCAGCACCTGCATGCGCCCATCGGGGAACCGGTCCACGAAGCCGGCCAGGGCCAGCCCGGGGCTGGAGAGGTCCGGGTCCAGGCAGAGACCGTCCAGGGACACGTCCGGGGTCAGGCACTCGAGCCCGAGGGTCCGGCGCTTCGTGTCGAAGAGGGTCTGGATGGGGAGGGAGGGTTGGCTCACGACATCAAGGTAGAAAGCCCGTCCGCCGGGCACCAGAACCCCACCCCCGCTCCGAGGCCCCTCAACGGTCTGCCACCCGGGCCAGGACGGCCTCCATCTCGCGGGCCGTGCGGCTCCAGGTATGGGCCTCCGCCAGCCGGCGGGCCGCTTTGCCCATCCGCCGGCGGAGCGGACCGTCGGCCAGGAGCGCCTCGAGCCGATCCGCCAGCGCCTCCACGTCGCCGTGGGGCACGAGCCACCCCGTCTCCCCGTGGCGCACCGAGTCCCGAAGTCCGGGGCTGTCGCTGGCCACCGTCGGGGTGGCGCAGGCGGCGGCCTCCAGGTTCGAGATCCCCCATCCCTCTCGGGGCGAGGTCAGGACGTGGACCCACGAGGTCCCGAGGAGGCGTGCCTTCTCCTCCTCCGACACGAAACCGGCGAAGGTCACCGAATCCTCCCCCAGCCCCAGCTCCCGAGCCCGGCGGAGGAGCGCGCCCTCGTGTGGGCCCTTCCCCGCCACCGTGAGGTGCACCCCCACCCCTCGCTCCCGCAGCCGGGCCACGGCCTCCAGGATCAGGTCCACCCGCTTGTACCTTCGCAGGCGCCCCAGGTAGAGGAGGCTGGGCCCCGGGGTCCGGTCCTCCGGCGGACCGGGCACCAGGACCTCGGGGTCGATCCCGTTGGGGATCACCTCGACGCGCTCCGGGTCAATCCCCCGCTCCGCCAGGTCCGTCCGGGTGCTCTCCGACACGGCGACGGTGGGCACCCCCTGGTAGACCCGGGGGATGGGTCGCTCCAGGAGCCAGGTGAGGGTGGCCACCGGGAGCCCGGCCTCCCGGAACGCCGTTCCCCCGAAGAGGTGGTGGACCAGGAGGACCAGGGGGAGGCGGGAGGGGAGCCAGAGGGGGGTCATGAGGGGGACCTTGTTCAGGTCCTCCACCACCACGTCGAAGTCCCGCTCCCCCACCAGGCGTCGCCCTGCCGGGGGTGCGGCCAGGAGGTGGGAATGCCGGCCGCCCACCCGTACCACCTGGATCCCGTCCAGCTCCTCCACCGGTGGGGCTCCCGGGAAGCCCGAGCACAGGAGGGTGACCCGGTGCCCCCGGCCCACCAGGCGGCCGAAGGTCTCGTGGAGGTGGGTCTCGGCGCCCCCGGCCTGGGGATTCGTCCGATCCTGCCAGTTCAGGACCAGGACGTCCATGGGGTCAGCTCTCGCCGGTTCCGGGGGCGCCAGGGGCGTCCTTCCCCTCCCGGGCCACGTTCCGGCGGTGGAGGGCGTCCAGGACCCCGTTCACGAAGCCGGCGCTCTCGTTGCCCCCGTAGCGGCTCGCCAGGCGCACCGACTCCTGGATGGCCACCGGGGGAGGCACGTCGTCCAGGAAGAGGAGCTCGGCGGCGCCGATCCGCAGGACGGACCGGTCGATGCGCGACAGCCGGTCGATGCGCCAGTTGCGAGTGACCGCGGTCAACTCCGCGTCGATGGCGGCCAGGTTGTCCCGTACCGTGGCCAGGAGGAGCCGCACCCGGGGCTGCCGCCGGGCGGCCAGGTTCCGGGTCTTCACCACCTCCAGGAGGGTCTCCACCGGGCTCCGGTCCCCGTCTTCCGACTCCCATCGGTACAGCGTTTCCAGGGCCCAGGCCCGGGAGCGGCTCCGGTCGATGCGCTCCCGCGGGCTCAGCGACCCCGGGCGACCTCCGTGTTCTGCCCCCGTCATCCGATCTCCCGGTACACGGCCATCATCTCCAGGGCCGACATGGCGGCCTCCCACCCCTTGTTCCCCGCCTTGGTCCCGGCCCGCTCGAAGGCCTGCTCCAGGGTGTCGGTAGTGAGGACCCCGAAGATCACGGGGATCCCGGCGTCGTGGCCTACCGTGGCCAGCCCCCGCGCGGCCTCCCCGGCCACGTACTCGAAGTGGGGCGTGGCGCCCCGGATCACGCAGCCCAGCCCGATGATGGCATCCGTGCCCCCACGGTCGGCCACCCTGCCGGCGGCCCCGCCCAGCTCCCAGGCACCGGGCACCCGGACCACCTCCAGGTCGTCGTCGGCCACACCGTGGCGACGGAGGCAGTCCAGCGCTGCCTCCAGGAGAGACTCGGTGATCCGCTCGTTGAATCGGGCAACCACCAGGGTGACGCGGCGTCCGGTGCCGTCGAGGGAGCCTTCAATGACGTTCATCAATCTGGATCCGGGAAAGGGTTGGGTCGTGCGGTACGGGCAGCCGGGTCGAGACTCCGGCGCATGAGGGCCCGAGGGCGTCCGGCCCCCTGGCTCGGCGTCGCGTCAGGGAAGGTGCCCCAGCTTCTCGCGCTTCGTTTCCAGGTAGCGGGCGTTGAACTTCCCGGGCTTCACGCTGAGGGGCTCGCGGCCCATCACCTCCAGTCCGTAGCCCTCCAGGCCCACGATCTTCTTGGGGTTGTTCGTGAGGAGGCGGATCCGACGGAGCCCCAGGTCCAGGAGGATCTGGGCGCCGATCCCGTAGTCCCTCAGGTCGGGCTTGAACCCGAGGCTCTCGTTGGCCTCCACAGTGTCCTCGCCCCGCTCCTGGAGCTCGTAGGCCCTCAGCTTGTTGTGGAGGCCGATCCCCCGTCCCTCCTGCCGGAGGTAGACGATGGCCCCCAGTCCCTCCCGGTCGATGCGCTCCATGGCGGCCACCAGCTGCTCGCCGCAGTCGCAGCGCATGGAGGCGAACACGTCGCCGGTGAGGCACTCCGAGTGCATGCGGACCAGGATGTCGTCCGCCGAGTCCACGTCGCCCTTGACCAGGGCCAGGTGCTCCCGGTCGTCCAGCGTGTTCTCGTAGCTGATGAGGCGGAACTCCCCAAAGGGTGTGGGCATGTGGACGTTGGCCACACGCTTCACCAGGCGCTCCCTGGAGAGCCGGTACGCCACCAACTGGGCCACCGTGATGAACCTGAGGTCGTGCTCCCGGGCGAACTCCTCCAGCTCGGGACGCCGGGCCATGGTGCCGTCGGGGTTCAGGATCTCGCAGATCACCCCCACCGGGTCCAGGCCAGCCAGCCGGGCAATGTCAACGCTGGCCTCCGTCTGCCCCACCCTCCGGAGCACCCCGCCGGGCACCGAGCGGAGGGGGAAGATGTGACCCGGGCGCCTCAGGTCTGCGCCCCGGGCCTCGGGATCGGCCAGGACCTCGATCGTGGTGGCCCGGTCCTGGGCACTGATCCCCGTCGTCACCCCGAAGCGGGGGTCCGCATCCACCGAGACCGTGAACGCCGTCCCCTTGGGGTCGGTGTTCGTGTCCGTCATGGGGGGGAGGTCCAGGGCGTCGGCCCGCTCCGGGGTCAGGGTCACACAGATGAGCCCCCGCCCGTGCTGGGCCATGAAGTTCACGATCTCCGGGGTGATCGCCGAGGCCGCGCACACGAGGTCACCCTCGTTCTCCCGGTCCTCGTCGTCGGCCACGATGATCATCCGGCCGTTTCGGATGTCCTCGAGGGCGTCCTCCACGCGATCGAATTCCATCAGTCCGTCCCTTCGTCGTCGGGGGGCCGGGGGGCACCCGCAGCCGGGTCCGTTCCCTCCGGACGGGTCTCGAGCCACCTACCCACGTACTTTCCGATCAGGTCCCCCTCCACATTGACCGGATCGCCGGGCTCGAGCTCCGAGAGGTTCGTGTGGGTCCAGGTGTGGGGAATGATCCCGACCTCCACCTGGTCGGGCTCCAGGAGGGCATTCACCGTGAGGCTGATCCCGTTCAGCGCGATGGAGCCGTGGGGGATTGTGCCCCGGTGCACCTCGGGCGGGACCCGGAACCGAAGCCGCCAGTACTCGCCGTCCTCAGTAACCGAGACGAGCTCTCCGGTGCCGTCCACATGCCCCTGCACCAGGTGCCCGTCCAGCCGGCCGCCCATGGCCATGGCTCGCTCCAGATTCACGGAGGAACCCTCCTTGTAGCGGCCTGCCACCGTGCGCCCCAGAGTGGTCCCGATGACCTGCACGTGGAGAAGACCCGGGTCCACCCTGACCGGGGTCAGACAGGCTCCGTCCACCGCGACCGAGTCGCCGGGACGGATTCCCGCTGCAAAGGACTCGGGTACCTGGAGGGCGAATTCCCGGATCCCGTCCCGGTCCTGCACGCCGGAGATGCGGCCCATGGTCTCGATGATGCCGGTGAACACGTGGGGCGGTTCCGTGATGGAGGAAAAGGAGGTGGCAGAGGGCGTTCCGGGCACCGTCAGTCCTGGCCTGAAGTCCGCCGCAGCGGCCCCTGCCGATCCCAGGTGGTCCAGATATCCTCGCCCAGTCGGGCGGGTCTGTCCACAGCCCGCCAGCGTCCGTGGGGCAGCCGGGGTAGTCGCACCGATTCCTCGCCCAGGGTGTGGGGTGTGGTAATGAGGACGAGGCGATCCACCAGCGCGCCCTCGACCAGGGAATGAGCCAGCTGGGCCCCACCCTCGCAGAGGAGGGCGGCGACGCCCTCCTCCCGGAGGCGCCGCAGGAGGGCCTCCGGATCCACACGGGGCGGCTCCGGGGGCTGGGCAGCGGTCCCTGCGTCCTCCTGCCGGCCGGCCACCCGGACCCGGGGAATCTCCAGGATCCGAGCCCCGGCAGCGGCCCAGCGCCGGGCCCGGCGGGTGGCCGCCTCATCTTCCTCGGCCACCACGATCCAGAGGGGGGCGTCTTCCCCGAAGAGGCGGGCATCCTCCTCGAAACCCGGGCCCGGGTCCAGGACGACCCGGGCCGGGGGGACCCGGGCCGCGACCTCCCCCCGCACGGTGAGAAGGGGGTTGTCGAAGCGGGCCGTGCGGCCGCCTACCAGGATGGCATCCATTCCGGCCCGGAGCCGATGGACCTTCTCATTGGCCTCCGGTCCGGTGAGGCGGGTCCGTTCCCCCGGGGCCCGGGTCAGCGAGCCGTCGAGGCCGGTGGCGAGCTTGAGCACCGTCCAGGGGCGAGTGGGATCGGGGTGGAAGAAGGCAGGGTTGTCCCGCCGGGCCTCCTCCGGCGAAAGGACCGGTCCTGTCACCTGGATCCCGCCTCGGGCCAGGGACTCTCCCCCGCCCCCGGAGCGGCGCCCCGGGTCTGCGGCGCCGAACACCACCCGGCGCACCCCGGCCTCCAGGAGGGCCCCGGTGCACGGGGGCGTCTTCCCCTGGTGGTTGCAGGGCTCCAGCGACACATAGGCCGTGCTCCCCCGGGCCGCCTCCCCGGCGACCTGCAGGGCCTGGACCTCGGCATGGGGCCCCCCGAAACGGGCATGCCACCCCTCGCCCACCACCACGCCGTCCTTCACCAGGACGCACCCCACCATGGGGTTGGGGTGCACCGTTCCCCACCCCCGTCCCGCCAGCTCCCGCGCCCGGTCCATGTGGCGGGCATCGGCTTCGCCGACCTGACCTCTGAGCTCGTGGCCGGGCCCTCCGTCGGCTCCAACCCGGGACCTGGGGACGGAGGCCGAGAGGGGCGGTGGGGTACCCGGGGGCCACATCATGGCGCCTCGGCTCCCTTGCGGGGCCCCGCGCCTGCGACGGGCGCCCGAGGCGGCACGGCGGGCATCAGTACGTGACCCGGAAGCCCAGAGCGAAGGTCAGGAGCGAGCCCGGGCGTGCCGCTGCCTCCGGGAGCTCCCCGAAATCGGGGGCGGGTGAGTACCCCACCTCGGCGGCCATCCGCGCCACCACCCAGGTGCGGTTCAGCCCCACGAACCAGGTGGTCCGGTCCGGCCCGGCGGCGGGCCGGAAGGTCTCCAGCTCCGAGTCCGGCCCCGGGGGTGCGGCAGGCGGACGAGCCTGCACCCGGGCCCGACCCCGGTGCCAGCTCCGCTCCACCCCGCCGGAGACTCCCACCGCGAGAAGGTCCTTGCCCACCGAGGCCCGCATCGTGCCCACCCGGGGGGCCACGGCCACCCGGGCCGTGCCCTCCCGGGCGTCTCCGTGGCGCAGCGTGCCTGCACCCCGGTACATCCCCGTGAGGGTCACCGAGGGGAGGGTGAAGGACTCCCGGAGGATCCCCACCCGGGCCCCGGCCCCCCAACCCACGGTGCGTCGCTCCACCCCGTCGGGGAGGGGCATGGACAGGAGCCGACCCTCCACCACAAGGTCCACGGCGCCGATCCCTGCCACCGTAGGGGCCGGGGCGAACCCCTCGAAGAGACCGCCGGCCACCGCCACCCGGGGTGCCACCACCGTGGAGCGGACGGTCCGGGGGCTGCTCCCCGACACGTCGGTCCACCGAAAGGAGCCGGCGGCCACGCCGGCATCCACGGTCCACCGCGGCGAGCCCGGGACCCGAAGCCCTGCCGTGCCGGGCTGGGCCGGGAGGGGGCCTCCTGCCGAGAGGAGGTGGCCCAACCCGTCGGCGAGCCCCACCACGGAGGCCCGCCCCTGGTCCAGAGCGCTCCCCGGGGTCGGCCCTTCCTGGGCCCCGAGCCCCGGGGTCGCCCCGGCCAGGGCCACGAGCAGGAGGAACGCACCCACGAGGGGAGACGCCGCGGCCCCGGGGCGGCCCCGGTCAGATCCGCCGGACGCCATCGTGCTCGTCGGTGACGCGTCCCAGGATCCAGGCGGGCTCCCCGGCGGCCCGGAGCCGGTCCACCAGGCCGTCGGCGTGCTCCGGGGCCACCACGGCGATCATCCCCACCCCCATGTTGAAGACCCGGAACATCTCGTCGTCGTCGATCCCCCCCAGGTGGGCCAGGACCTGGAAGAGGGGCGGGATCTTCCAGCTGGAGGTCTCGATGTCGGCCCCCAGGCCGGGGGGCAGGGATCGGGGGAGGTTCCCCTCGATGCCGCCCCCGGTGATGTGGGCCAGGGCCCGGAGCTCGGAGCGGCCCCCACCCTCGTCGCTGGAGGTGCCCGGCGCATCCCGGTCCAGCTCGTCCCGGAGGAGGGGGAGGTAGCTCCGGTGCACCCGCAGGAGGGCCTCCCCCACGGTCTCGTCCTCCAGCCCGGGCATGGGGTCGTCCGGCGAGAGGCGGGCCCGCCCCAGGAAGACCTTCCGGGCCAGGGTGTAGCCGTTCGTGTGGAGCCCGGAGGACGGCAGGGCCACCAGGGCATCGCCGTCCTGCACCCGGGACCCGTCGATGATCCGGGACGCCGAGACGATCCCCACGATGAAGCCCGCCAGGTCGTACTCGCCCTCCGAGTAGAAGTCGGGCATCTGGGCCGTCTCGCCCCCCAGGAGGGCACAGCCGTTCTCCCGGCAGGCCAGGGCCACTCCCCGGACGATCTCGGGGACGATCCCCTCCGGCACCTGGCCGGTGGCCAGGTAGTCCAGGAAGAAGAGGGGGCGGGCCCCCTGCACCAGGATGTCGTTCACGCAGTGGTTCACCAGGCACTGGCCCACCGTGTCGTGGATCCCGGCCCGGATAGCCACCTTGAGCTTCGTGCCCACGCCATCGGCGCTGGACACCAGGACCGGGTCTTCCACGTCCCCGGGGACCCGGTAGAGCCCCCCGAAGAGGCCCATCTCCGACAGGGTGTTCTCGTCGCGGGTGGAGGCGACCAGCTCCTTCAGGCCCTCCTTGTCCCGATGGGCCCGGTCCAGGTCGACTCCGGCGCTGCGGTAATCCATGGGCGCCTTGCTCATGCGTGTGCCTCCAGGAGTTCGAAGTGGGTCATGGCCCGGAAGTCCCGGACCCGCTGGGCCACCTGGGCCCGGGTGACGCTCTGGAGGCGGCCCGTGCTGAAGTCCTCCACGGCAAACGCCCCCAGGACGGAGCCGTGGACCAGCGCATTCCTCAGGACCCGGGGCTCCAGGTCCCCATTCCCCTCCAGGTACCCCAGGAAGCCCCCGGCGAAGGCATCGCCGGCCCCTGTGGGGTCGAAGACCTCCTCCAGGGGGAAGCCCGGGACGAAGAAGACGCCGTCGTCGTCGAAGAGGGCCGCGCCGTGCTCCCCCTTCTTCACCACCACCCGGCCCGGACCCCGCTCCCGGACCCAACGGGCGGCCCGGACCAGATTCGGGTCCCCGGCGAGCTGCCGGATCTCGGCGTCGTTCACCAGGAGGATGTCCACCCGCTCCAGGACCTCAAGGAGGGCGTGACGACTCCCCTCGATCCAGAAGTTCATGGTGTCGCAGGCGACGATGCGGGGCCGCTCCACCTTGTCCAGCACCTCCAGCTGCAGCCGGGGATCGATGTTCCCCAGGAAGAGGATCTCCGGGTGCCGGAAGTCCTCGGGGACCCTGGGGTGGAAGTCGGCGAAGACCCCCAGACGGGTGTCCAGGGTGTGGGCCGTGTTCAGGTCGTGGGTGTAGCGGCCGTCCCAGCGAAAGCTCTCGCCGTCGGCCCGCTCCACCCCTCCCAGGTCCACCCCCCGTTCCTCCAGGAAGGCCAGGCGATCCAGGGGTAGTCGTCGCCCACCACCCCCACCACCCTCACCTTCGAGAAGACGGAGGCCGCCGCCGAGAAGTGGATGGCGGAGCCCCCCAGGGCGTCGGTGACGCGCCCGAAGGGCGTCTCCACGTTGTCCAGGGCGATGCTGCCCACCGCCAGGATGCCGGAGCCTGTGACCTCGGTCATGCCTCTTCCTCCCGGACCATCCGGTCCGGTGCCACGAGCCCCAGGAGGTGGAGCGCGTTCCTCAGGGTGATGCGAACACCGTGGACCAGGGCCAGGCGGGCGGCCCGGAGCTCGGCGTCGTCGGTAAGGACAGCGAGTTCCGGGTTCCGGGCCGGGTTTCCGGCGTGATACCAGCCGTTCACCTTCCCTGCCGTCTGCTCCAGCCAGTCGCAGAGAAGGTGGGGGGCCCGGGCCCTGGCCGCAGCTTCCACCAGTTCGGGGAAGGAGTCCAGCTGCTGGATCAGCTCCCTCTCGAGAGGGTGGTCCAGGCGCTCCACGGGGGCTTCGGCTGCGGCGCTGGCCGGGTCCCCGGCGCCCTCTTCCCCTGCCTTCCGCAGGATGGAGCAGACCCGGGCATGGGCATACTGGGCCTTGTAGACCGGGTTCTTGTCGGACTGGTCCGCGGCCCAGTCCAGGTCGAAGACCAGGTGGGCCTCGGGCTTCCGCATGAGGAAGAAGTAGCGGGTCACGTCGCGGCCCACCTCCTCGGTGAGGTCCCGGAGGGTGAGGTAGTCGCCGGCCCGCTTGGAGAACTTCACCTCCTCTCCGCCCCGCTCCACCGTCACCATCTGGTGGAGGACGTACTCCGGATAGCCCTCCGGGAGCCCCAGGGCCCGGAGGCCGGCCCGGACCCGGGCGGTGGTGCCGTGGTGGTCGGCCCCCTGGACGTTGATGGCGTTCCGGAAGCCCCGCTCCCACTTGGTGACATGGTAGGCCACGTCGGGGAGGAAGTACGTGGAGGTGCCGTCGGACTTGATCATGACCCGGTCCTTCTGGTCCCCGAACTCGGTGGTGCGGAGCCAGACGGCGTCGTCTTTCTCGTAGACGAGCCCGGTCTCCCGGAGGCGGGCCACCGTGTCCTCCACACGGCCCTCCTGGTGGAGGGACGACTCCAGGTAGTAGCGGTCGAAGCGGACCCCGAAGGTGTGGAGGTCCCGGTCCTGCTCGCCCCGGAGGCGGGTCACGGCCAGGTCCTGCATGAGGGCCAGCCCCCGGCCGTCGGGGTCCTCCACCCAGGCCGCGCCGTGCTCCTCGGCGAAGGCCCGGGCAATCTCCACCACGGTCTCGCCCATGTAGCCACCCTCGGGCATCTCGGCCTCGAGGCCCAGCTCCTGCAGGTAGCGGGCGCGAACGCTCTGGGCCAGGCGCTCGATCTGCCCCCCGGCGTCGTTGTAGTAGAACTCCCGGTGGACCTGGTGCCCCGTCCACTCCAGGAGGGAGGAGATGGCGTCGCCCAGGGCGGCCTGCCGGCCATGGCCCAGGTGGAGGAGGCCCGTGGGGTTCGCCGAGACGAACTCCACCATGACCTTCTGGTCCTGCCCGGTGCGGGAGCGGCCCCAGGAAGCATCGGCCTCCAGGATCCGGGCGAGGGTGTCCGCCACAGCGCCCTGGTCCAGGCGGAAATTCAGGAAGCCGGGCCCTGCCACCTCCACGGACCCCACCCCGGGGGTGGCAGCAGCGTCGAAGCGGGCGGCCAGCTCCTCGGCAATGGCCCGGGGCGGGCGCCGGAGGGTTCCGGCCAGCGTCATGGCCACGTTGGTGGCCCAGTCTCCGTTGTCCGGGTCCCGGGGCCGCTCCAGGTGGACGGAGGGATCCTCCACGCCGAGCTGCTGGAGCACTGCCTCGAGTCGTTTCCGGATGGTGTCTTGTGACATCCGACCTCAGGCCTTTCCCGGGGTGGACCCGGAGCCCGACGACGATCCCGAGCCGCCGCCCGAGGACCCCGAGGCACCAGACGCGCCGGAGCCGCCTCCAGACGAGCCCGCCCCACCGGACGAGGAGCCGGAGCCCCCGGAGTCGCCGCCGGAGGACGAGCCCTTCCCTCCCGCCGACGTGCCTCCCGCCTCGGCCTTCTTCTGCGCCTTCCGGTATGACTCGGACCGGTAGTCCGTGATGTAGAAGCCGGAGCCCCGGAAGAGGAGGCCCCCTCCGGCGGAGAGGAGGCGCTGGGCCCCCGCGCCGCACTGGGGACAGTCGGCCTTCGGCTCGTCGGACATGCGCTGGAAGCGCTCGAACTCGTGCCCCTCGGGGCAGCGGTACTCGTAGGTCGGCATGGCAGTCGCCTCTGGGTCCTCGGTGGAGGGTTCGGGGGCGCAGGCTGAAGGGTGTGAGCAGGCGGGTACGGGCGAGCCCGTCTCCGCAAGGAGGTCAGCTCCCGGGAGCGTAGGTACCCCAGGCATCCCGAAGGGTATCGGAGATCTCGCCCAGGGTAGCGGTGGCCTTCACGGCGGCCAGGATGTGGGGGAGGAGGTTTTCCCGGGTCCCGGCAGCCGACTCCAGGCCCCGGAGGGCTTCCTCCACCCGGCTCCCGTCCCGGGAGTCGCGGACCCGGGCCACCTCTGCCGTCTGCCGGGCCTCGAGCCCCGAGTAGTCCGTCTCGTCCATCCGGGGGGCCGGCTCGTCGTCACGGAAGTGGTTCACCCCCACCACCACACGCTCCCCGGACTCCACCTGGAGCTGGTGGGCGTATGAGGCCCGGTGGATCTCCTCCTGCATGAACTCGATGGCCCGTGCGGCCCCGCCCCGCTCCTCGATCTCGGTGAGGTACGCCCGTGCCTCCGCCTCCACCCGGTTCGTCAGGTCCTCCACGAACCAGCTCCCGGCCAGTGGGTCCACGGTGCGGGCCACCCCGGACTCGTGGGCCAGGATCTGCTGGGTGCGGAGCGCCGTGCGGGCCGCTTCCTCCGAAGGGAGGGCCAGGGCCTCGTCATAGCCATTCGTGTGGAGGGACTGGGTACCGCCCAGGACGGCGGAGAGGGCCTGGGTGGTGACCCGGGCAATGTTGTTCAGAGGCTGCTGGGCCGTGAGGGTCGAGCCCCCGGTCTGGGTGTGGAAGCGGAGCCTGCAGGCCCGGTCCGAGGCCTGGTAACGGTCCCGCATGAGGCGGGCCCAGAGGCGTCGGGCGGCCCGGAACTTGGCGACCTCCTCGAAGAAGTCATTGTGGGCCGCGAAGAAGAAGGAGAGACGGGGGGCGAAGGACTCCACCTCGATCCCGGCCTCCACGGCCCGGCGGACGTACTCGAGCCCGTTGGCGAAGGTGAAGGCCACCTCCTGGGGGGCCGTCGCCCCGGCCTCGCGGATGTGGTAGCCGGAGATGGAGACGGTGTTCCACTTCGGCACCTGCTCGGCACAGAACGCCATGACGTCGCTGATGAGGCGGAGGGAGGGGTCCACCGGGTAGATATAGGTCCCCCGGGCAATGTACTCCTTCAGGACGTCGTTCTGGATCGTGCCGGTGAGCTCCTCCCGGGGGACCCCCTGCTCGTCGGCCACGGCGATGTACATGGCCAGGAGGATGGCCGCCGTGGAGTTGATCGTCATGGAGGTGGAGACCTTCCCCAGGTCGATCCCCCGGAAGACGGTGCGCATGTCCTCGATGGAGTCGATGGCCACCCCGGCCCGACCCACCTCTCCCGCCGCCATGGAGTGGTCCGAGTCGTACCCCATCTGGGTGGGGAGGTCGAAGGCCACGGAGAGCCCCGTCTGGCCCCGCTCCAGGAGGTAGTGGTAGCGCTGGTTCGTGGACTCGGCAGTACCGAAGCCGGCGTACTGCCGCATGGTCCAGGTCCGCCCCCGGTACATGCTGGGGTAGACCCCCCGGGTGAAGGGCCACCGGCCCGGAGCCCCCAGGTCCTCCTGCGGGTCCAGGCGGACGTCTGCCGGGCCGTAGACGGCCTCCACGGGGAGGCCCGAGTCGGTGAGGAACTCGTCGCTCATGCGTCGGCCTCCTCGCCCTCGCCTGCATCCAGGGGCTCGAACTCCACCAGGACCGTGTCCCGGTCCACGGCCTCGCCCTCCACTGCATGGATCCGGGTCACCCGGGCCGCGGCCTCGGCCCGGAGCTCGTTCTCCATCTTCATGGCCTCCACGATGACCACCCCGTCTCCGGGGGCCACCTCCTGGCCCACCTCCACCTCCACCTTCACCACCAGGCCGGGCATGGGGGCCTTGAGGGGAGCGGGGCCACCGCCACCGGCCGCCTTCCGGGCCTGGAGGATGGCCTCCTGTCCCCGGTCCATGACGGCCACCTCACGGGGGCCCGACCCGGTGTCCAGGATCCAGGTGCCCCGCCCTGTCCGCCGGGGGAGGACAGCCAGGGAGCGGCTGTCCAGACGCACGCTCCGCACCGGCGTACGGCCGTCGGGGGCGAGGTCCGCCTCCATGGCCTCGTCCTCCACCACCAGGCGTGAGCCGTCCAGCTCCACCCGGAGCCGTTCGCCATCCACGTGAACGAAGTATTCCATGTCGAAAAACCCCTCCTGGGGGATCAGGTGGTCCTGACGGGACGCACGAGGGTGACCATGGTCTCCACGTGGGCCGTCTGGGGAAAGAGGTCGAATAGCTGGAGGCGCTGCAGTTGCCACAGTGCGGGGCTGCCCCCGGAAACGGTTCGGGGGAGGCTCCGCCGAGGGCCTTCCCCGGGGTCGGTCCCCAAGGGGAGATCCACGCCCAGGGTGGCCAGGTCGCGAGCCAGGGTGGCCGGGTCGCAGCTCACGTACACCATGCGTCGGAGGGAGGCGGAGGCGGGCCCGGCCAGGATCTGCATGACCCGGGACCCCGTCCCCCCCCGGGGGGGATTCAGGAGGACCCGGTCCGCCCCTTCCACCGCCTCGGGGAGCCGATCCTCCACCCGGCCTTCCAGGATCCTGAACCCCGCCACGGGACGCTCCCGGGCGGAGGCCACGGCCCGGGGGTCCAGCTCGATCCCGGTGGCCCGGCCGCCGAGCCCGGCGAAGCGACGGCCGTACACCCCGTGACCGCAGTAGGCGTCCACCAGGGATCCAGGGGCATCCCCCGAGGTGCGGGGCGGTCCGATCTCCCTCAGTGCCAGCTCGTGGAGGTGCTCCGCCGCCGCCCGGTTCACCTGGAGGAACTGGCCGGGGCGAACCGGGATCCGCTCCCCGAACCAGACCTCCTCGGGGGCGGGCTCGTCGTCGCCGCCCTGGCCAGCCAGGAGGAGGGGCGGGGCATCGGGGCCGGGTCGCCACCACACGGCCCGGAGCCCCTCCACCTCGGCCAGGAGGTCGGCTGCACCCCGGGTCGCCGGCTCGGAGGGGCCCACCGGAGCGCCCCGGAGGGGGCCCGGCTCCACCAGGAGGAGGCCCGTCCCGTCGGACAGGGCCCGGAGGACCAGGCGGAGGGAGCGCCCCCCGGGGAGGCGTCCCGCCTCGGGACCCCACGAGGCACGGATCCCATCCCAGAGGCGGGCCAGGGCCGGCTCCAGGACCCGGCAGTCGCCGTCCACGTCCTCGATGCGGCCGGGGGCCTCCAGGCGGTGGAAGCCGGCGATGACCCCGGTCCGGGTGCGGACCAGTGTGAAGGTGGCCCGGTTGCGGTAGCCGAACTCCCGGGGCGAGGGGTGGAGCTCCGGCTCCGGGAGTGCCTCCGGGTCCAGGCCGCCGATGCGCTCCAGGGCGTCCAGGACCCGGCGCGTCCGGGCCTCCAGCTGGGCCCCGATCTCCAGGTGCTCCAGGGTGCAGCCCCCGCAGCGCTCGTAGTGCCGGCACGGCGGCTCCCTCCGCCCCGGCCCCGGCTCCAGGACGGCCTCCAGCTTGCCTCGGGCCCAGCGCCGCTTCTCGGTCACCAGGCGGATCCGGGCCCGGTCTCCGGGGGCCGTCCGGTGCACGAAGACCACCCGCCCGTCGTCCAGGCGACCCACACCGGCCCCGTCGGAGCCGATCCCGTCGATCTCCACCTCGTGAACGGGGGTCACCGCCCTGCCTGTGTCGCCGCGAAGCGCTGCTGCCAGTGGGAGAGAGGGCGCCCGCCCCCGTCCCCGTCCATGCGGGGGGCCTCCCTGGACTTCCGGTACTCGGCCTCCAGGAGCACGGCCAGCGCCGCGACGTCCCGACGCTCGTCGGCGTCAAGGGTGGGGCGCCTCGTGAGTTCGGGACGCTCCTCCAGGTAGCGGATGGAGAGCTCCCCGGACCGGAAGGCCGGCTCCGCCATGACCCTCCGATGGAAGGCGGCGCAGGAGCTGACGCCCCGGAGCTGGAACTCCTCCAGGGCCCGAGCCATGCGATCGATGGCCTCCAGCCGGGTGGGGGCGTAACAGATGAGCTTCCCCAGGAGCGGATCGTAGTGGAGCCCCACCTCGAAGCCCGTGCGGATCCCGCCGTCCCACCGGACGCCCGGGCCCTGGGGGATCTCCAGGTGGTCGATGCGGCCCGTGGAGGGGAGGAAGCCCTCCTCGGCATCCTCCGAGGTGATCCGGCACTCGATGGCATGGCCCGTCACCGGGACCCCCGAGCCGTCGGCGAAGGGGATCGCCTCGCCGGCGGCGACCCGGAGCTGCCACTGGACCAGGTCCACGCCGGTAACGAGCTCCGTCACCGGGTGCTCCACCTGGATCCGCGTGTTCATCTCCAGGAAGTAGAACTCGCCGTCCTGCCAGAGAAACTCGACAGTACCGGCCCCGGTGTAGTCCACGGCCCGGGCAGCCCGGATGGCGGCGTCGCCCATGGCGGCCCGGCCGGCCTCGTCCAGAACCGGCGACGGGGCCTCCTCCACCAGCTTCTGGTGACGACGCTGAATGGAGCACTCCCGCTCGGCCAGGTGGACAATGTTGCCGTGGGTGTCGCCCAGGAGCTGGATCTCGATGTGCCGGGGGCGACCCAGGTACTTCTCCACGTACACGGCGCCGTCGCCGAAGGCACCCTGTGCCTCCCGGGCAGCGCCGTCGAAAGCCCGCTCCACGTCTTCCGATCGCTCCACCACCCGCATCCCCTTCCCTCCTCCGCCGGCGGCGGCCTTCAGGAGGACCGGGTAGCCGATCTCGTCGGAGATCCGCCGCGCCTCGGCCCCGCTCTCCAGGGGATGAGTGATCCCCGGGACGATGGGGACCCCGGCCGCCTCCATGCGCCGGCGGGCCTCCGTCTTGTCGCCCATGGCCGAGATGGTGTCGGCGGTGGGCCCCACGAAGATGAAGCCTGCCTCGGCAACGGCTCCGGCGAAGGCGGCCCGCTCGGCCAGGAAGCCGTACCCGGGATGGATGGCGTCGGCGCCTGCCCGACGGGCCACCTCCAGGAGGCGGTCCACCCGGAGGTAGCTCTCCGCAGACGGTGCCGGACCCAGGAGGTAGGCTTCGTCGGCCAGGAGGACATGGGGCGCCTGGCGATCGGCCTCGGAGTAGACGGCGATGGACCGGAGCCCGAGTTCCCGGCAGGCTCGGATGATGCGGACGGCGATCTCGCCGCGGTTCGCGATGAGGACGGACTTCATGGCGTGGACCCGGATCCCTGGGAGGAGGTTCGAGGAGGTGGGTACCGCAGCCTCCCAAGTTACGATACGCCCCGGGCCGCCGGAACCCCCGGAGGGTCCGGCGTCGGTACGCTTCAAAGCCCGGGAGCCCCTTCCTCCAGGATCCGTTCCCGGAAGGCCCTGAAGCCCTCCACCTCGGAGAGCTCCCCGTCCATGATGGCCGCGATCTCCTCGGCCTCGGCCCATTCCGCTTCCAGGGCCTCCGCCTCGGCCCGGGCGTCCAGGGCGATGCCCAGGGCCACCCGCTCCGTCCGGCCCAGGTCGCCCAGGGGAACGCCCAGCTCGCTCATCCCCTGCAGGAGCCCTGCGCCCCCGCCCACCCGCTGCAGGGCCTCCCCCGCCGGGCGGCCTCGGCTCCGGGCCTCGGCATCGGTGTCCAGGATCCCCAGGGCCAGTCGGAGGGTGGGGCGAGCCGCATCGAGCGGGAGGACGACCTCGGTTTCGCAGTGGGCACAGGTCGCCAGGATCCCGGCGTCCTCCGGACCCCGGGTGGCCCGAACCCCTTCGGCCCGGGCCGCCTCGCTCCGGACGAAGCTCACCGCCTGCAGGTCCCAGGGCCGGAGGGCCACCGGGAGACCGCAGGACGGGCACTCCGGCGCCAGGGGCACCGAGGCGAAGGCCATGGTCAGGGGGGTGGCCTTCTCGATGAAGGGGGAGCCCAGCCACCGCGAGGGCCCGCCGGCCCCGGCAATCCCTCCCATGGGGCCCGTCATCCCGTACGGGTCGTATCCCTCCAGGGGCGGCGGGGGGAGTCCCCCCAGGAGGCGCTGAAAGAATCCCGGACGGCTGCGCGGGAGGGCCGGGAGGGCCTCCCCGTAGCGCCAGCCACCCCACTCCACCAGGGGGGGATCGCCCACCCGAACCACCTCTCCGTCGTCCACCCGGACCAGGGAGAGGTGCTCGGTGGTGAGGACGGTCTGACCCCGGTCATGGACGGCGCGCTCCCATCCCTCCAGCGTCTCCCACCTCAGCCCCAGGGGCACCGGGTTCCAGCGCTGGCAGCGGGGGCAGATCTCCCAGAGGCGGCCCAGGGCCGGGTCGTACGCGTGCCTCCGGCCCGGCACCGGGGCCTGGGGGATCCCCTGGCCCAGGGGCTCGCTGCAATACAGGCACCCCCGCTCCGGGTGGAGCTCGGCGTCCGTCAGGGATGCGTCCCGCAGCGGATCTTCGGCGTTGGACATGGAGAGGCAGGGGGAGGGAGTCGGAAGGGCCCGCGCACCCCTCTTCCCCTCCTCAGAGGGGGATGTTCCCGTGCTTCGACGGTGGGTTCCGGTCCCGCTTGTTCCGGAGGAGGTCCAGCCCCGACACCAGGCGGTCCCGGGTTTCCCTGGGATCGATGACGTCGTCCACGAAGCCCCGGGCGGCGGCCACGTACGGATGGGCGAACATTTCCCGGTACTCCTCGATGCGCTCCTCGGCAGCGGCCTGGGGGTCATCGGCACCGGCCAGTTCCCGGCGGTAGAGGACCTCCACTGCACCCTTCGGGCCCATGACCGCGATCTCGGCGGTGGGCCAGGCGTAGTTCAGGTCGCCCCGGATGTGCTTGGAGTTCATGACGTCGTACGCGCCCCCGTACGCCTTCCGGGTGATGACGGTGAGCTTGGGCACCGTGGCCTCGGCAAAGGCGAAGAGGAGCTTGGCCCCGTGGCGAATGATGCCGCCGTGCTCCTGGGCCACCCCGGGGAGGAAGCCCGGTACGTCCTCGAAGACCACCAGGGGGATGTTGAAGGCGTCGCAGAAGCGGACGAAGCGAGCGCCCTTCACCGAGGCGTCGATGTCCAGAACGCCGGCCAGGACCGCCGGCTGGTTCGCCACGATGCCCACCGGGTGCCCGCCCAGATGTGCGAAGCCCACCAGGAGGTTGGGGCCGAACTGCTCGTGGACCTCGTAGAAGTCGCCCCCGTCCGTGATGGCCCCGATGACGTCCCGCATGTCGTAGGGCTTGTTGGGGTTGTCGGGGACCAGGGTGAGGAGGCGGTCCCGGGCGTCGGCCGGGGGATCCTCGGGAACGGCCTCCGGGGGGGCCTCCGAGTTGTTCTGGGGGATGAAGCGGAAGAGCTCCCGGACGGCAGCCAGCGATTCGGCCTCGGAGTCGTGGGCGAAATGGGCCACGCCGGAAGTGGCGGCGTGGACGTCGGCGCCGCCCAGTCCCTCCATGTCGATGTCCTCATGGGTCACCGTCTTCACCACGTTGGGCCCCGTCACGAACATGTAGCTCGTGCCCCGGACCATGTAGACGAAGTCGGTGATGGCCGGGGAGTATACGGCGCCGCCGGCACAGGGCCCCAGCACCACGGAGATCTGGGGCACGACCCCGGAGGCCATGGTGTTCCGGAGGAAGATGTCGGCGTAGCCGCCCAGCGAGACCACCCCCTCCTGGATCCGGGCGCCACCGGAATCGTTCAGCCCGATGATGGGGGCGCCGGTGCGCATGGCGTGGTCCTGGAGCTTCACGATCTTCTCGGCGTGGGTCTCCGAGAGCGATCCGCCCAGGACGGTGAAGTCCTGCGAGAAGACGTAGACAGGGCGGCCGCGGATCGTTCCGTAGCCCGTGACCACCCCGTCGCCCAGGAACTTCCGCTCCTCCAGGCCGAAGTCGGTGGAGCGGTGGGTGACGAAGCGGTCCAGCTCCACGAAGGAATCTTCGTCCAGCAGGAGCTCAAGGCGCTCCCGTGCCGACAGCTTCCCTCTCTCGTGCTGGGCCTTGAGGCGGGCTTCACCGCCCCCCATGCGCGACTTCTCGCGGAGGGCTTCCAGTTCCTTCAATCGGGCATCCATGGTCATGGAGTTGGTCCGTGTGCTGGTTCGATGGAGTTGGAAAAGGGGTGGTGCCGGCCCGCACTCCGGGCGGCGCATGGGGCGCGGCGGCTGGGAAACGGGGTCAGTCCCGGACCCCAACCCTGCGCCCGTCCTCGATACGCACCGGGTAGTGGACTCGGACAATGCGGTCGTCCCGCCAGCGGAAGGTGCCGGTGGCCCCGGCGAATCCGTCGATGGAACGGAGGCCCGCCACGACCTCCCCGGGGCTGTCGCCGCCCAGGCGCGCGGCCTCAAGGAGGAGGGCGGCGGCATCGTGGCCCAGCCCGGCCACCGGATTCCGCAGGGAGCGCCGGAAGTGGTCCTCGTAGCGCTGGACGAAGGCGTCCCAGCCCGGGCCGTAGCCTGCGCCCACGTGGGGCGCCACCGAGAGGATGCCGTCCGTGTGTCGGGCCGGCACCGAGCCCAGGACCGCCTCGGAGGCCCACGAGGAACTGGCCAGGATGGGACCATCCAGGTCCCGGAGCCCCCAGACCCGGAGAAGGGGCGCGATGAGCTCGGCCTCGTCCGGCGAGGAGAAGATGACCACGCTGGGGGGAGAGGTGCCCATGAGGCCCTCGAAGGCGTCATCGAAAACCCGGTCGCCCTCGCTCCAGGAGCGGGTGGCGTGGATCCGGCCACCCATCTCCTCGAAGGCCTCCCGGAACCAGCGGGCCTCGGTGCGCTCCTCCAACGCAGAGCTGTGGACGATGCCCACCGCCTCGACCCCCATGTCCCGGGCCATGCGGGCGAGCTCCCGCGGGGCTTCGGGATCGATGCCCGCCAGGGTGAGGACGCCCTCGGTGTCGGGGCGTTCGCCGGCCACGGGCGAGATCACGGCCATCTGGCCGCCCACCTCACCGGCGACGGCCCGGAAGGCCGGATCCGAGACGGGCCCCACCAGACCCAGGGCGCCGGCGTCCACGACCCGGCGGGCGGCGGTGCGAGCCCCCCCGGTTTCGCCCCGGTCCTCCAGGCTCTCCAGGCGGACCCCGCCCCGGATTCCCTCGGCCAGGAGGGCGATCTCCACCCCGTTCCGAATCTGCTCCGAGAGCTGGCGTATGGAGGGCGAGCCCTCCATGGAGAGGATGAGCCCCATGGTGCCTGTGACCGTGCCCCGGGGCTCGAACTCGTCCTCCATGATGGCCCGGGCGCGGCGCTCCTCGTCTTCGGCCGGCTCGAGCCCCAGGGCGGCCTCGGCCAGTTCCCGTGCCCGGTCGCGCTCGCCCAGGAGCCCCCGCCGCGTGGCCCACTCCACCTGGAAGACGGGGAGGAGCCAGGCGTGGGGCGGGGCCTCGGACACCAGGTCGCGGAGAACGGGGTCGTCCAGGGACGCGGCCCGGTCCCGGGCCAGGGCCAGGGCATCGTCCCGGACCTCCGAGGGCGCACCCTCGGGAACCTGGAAGAGGGCCTCGTAGGCCTCGTCCAGTCCACCCGAGAAGCGGACCCGGGCCGAGAGCAGGCGGGCGGCCGGTGCCATCGGATCGGCCTCGCCGGCACGGTCCACGTATTCCGTGGCAGCTCGATCCGCCTCCGGGAACGACTCCTCCGCCTCCCGGGCCCGGGCCTCCACCCAGAGGACCCGCACGGTGCCCGATGCGGTGGCGAGATCGTCCCGGATCTGTCGGGTCACCCGGAGCGCGCCTGCCGGATCGTCGGCCCGGAGGCGGGCCTCGGCCTCGGTCAGGAGTTCCGCAGCCCGACCGTCCCGGGTCGCGTCGGAGGCGCCCTCGGCAAGGGCTGGTGCGTCGATGCGGTCCGGGACTGCCTCCTCCTCGGGGGCGTCGGGGTCACCGGTGACCAGGGCGCACCCTGCTACCGCCAGAGCAACCAGGCCGGCCAGGGCGGATCGGCGCACCGTCGGGAAGTGGGAGGATGTGTTCATGGAAGTCCTCGATGGTCCGGGGAGTGGATTCGGCCCCGGGGGCCGGCCGATGGCAAGCGGGCCGCCCGGACGAGACGCCCGGGCGGCCCGAATCGCCGCATGAAGATACACCGCAGGACTCAGTCCTGGACGACCTCGTCCTCGACGTCCCCCTCGGGGGCCTCCTCCTCCGAGGCTTCGGATGCAGCATCCTCGGTCTCGGCTCCTGCTTCGGCCTCGGGGGCGGCGTCGCCGGCCTCGGCAGAGTCGGCGTCCCCGGCAGGGGCTTCCTCCTCTTCCTCCTGGGCTACCTTCCGCTCCGGAGCGGTGATGACCTCCAGGACGATGCGGTGGTTCCCGGCATCGGACTCGAGGACCTTCAGGTCCACCGGATCACCGGCCTCGAAGTACTCGTCCAGTCGATCCTGGTCATCCACGGCGCTGTGGGATGCGGGCACGAAGCCCTCGATGTCGTCGCCAAGGTCCACCACGATGCCCTTGTCCTGAACCCGGACGACAGACCCTTCCGTCTCCACGCCAGGCGCGAAGCGAACGGAGATGGCCGGCCACGGGTCGTCCTGGAGCTGCTTGATTCCCAGGGAGATCCGCTTGTTCTCGGCGTCGATGTCCAGGATCATGACATCCAGATCCTGGCCCTTCTGGAC
The DNA here is from genome assembly GCA_007692505.1 of Gemmatimonadales bacterium. Lineage (GTDB taxonomy): Bacteria > Gemmatimonadota > Gemmatimonadetes > Longimicrobiales > Gaopeijiaceae > REBX01. The sequence continues at coordinate 30,513 of REBX01000123.1, forward strand.
GATCTCGGAGGGGTGCTCCACCCGCTTCGTCCACGACATGTCCGAAACGTGGACCAGGCCGTCGATGCCGTCCTCGATCTCCACGAAGGCACCGAAGGACGTCAGGTTCCGGACCTTCCCGGTGAGGCGCGTACCCGCAGGGTACTTCATGGGCAGCGAGAGCCACGGATCTTCCTGGATCTGCTTCATTCCCAGAGAGATCTTCTCGTCGTCCGAGTCCACCTTGAGGACCACGGCTTCGATCCGGTCCCCGATGGAGACCAGCTTCGAGGGGTGACGGACGTTGCGGGTCCAGGACATTTCGGAAATGTGGACCAGGCCCTCCACGCCCTTCTCCAGCTCCACGAAGGCGCCGTAGTTGGTGATGGAGACCACCTTCCCGACGACCCGTGCACCCACGGGGTACTTCTTGTCGATCTCGGTCCAGGGATACGGAAGGAGCTGCTTCAGCCCCAGGGAGATCCGCTCCCGGTCCCAATCGATGTCCAGCACCTTCACGTCGAGGGACTGGGCGATGTCCACCACCTCTGAGG
>REBX01000210.1 GCA_007692505.1 Gemmatimonadales bacterium
CGCTTCGCGATCCGTGAGGGCGGCCGCACCGTGGGTGCCGGCGTCGTCACCGAGATCATCGAGTAACCGGGGCTAGTTCGTCGAAGGGGATGCCTGGCGGGGCTGCGCGTCTCGCCGGGCACCTCCTCCGACGCCGCGAAGGATCGTTTTTTGAGATGACCTGGGCCGGGTACCAACCCGCCGACCGAAGAGGATGACATGGCCGGAAGGATTCGCATTCGACTGAAGGCGTTCGACCACTGGGTGGTGGATCAGACCGCTTCCGACATCGTCCGCACCGCCGAGAAGACTGGTGCCACGATCAAGGGGCCGATCCCGCTTCCCACGAAGCGTGAGCGGTGGACGGTTCTCCGGTCGCCCCATGTGAACAAGAAGAGTCGGGAGCAGTTCGAGCTCCGGACGCACAAGAGGCTGATCGACATCGTCGACAGTCGACCCGCGACGGTGGACGCGCTGACGAAGCTCGATCTGCCCGCCGGTGTCGACGTCGAGATCAAGGTCGACTGAATCAGGTGAGGTCGCCGGACTGCACCCGACGGGTGTGGCACCGGGCCTCCGGACCAGAAGCAGAGGAAAACGGACGATGGCGGCATTGATTGGACAAAAGATCGGGATGACCCGGATCTTCGACACCGAGGGGAAGGAAACCCCCGTGACGGTGGTCGAGGCCGGTCCGTGCCCGGTCGTCCAGGTGCGGACGGAGGACCGGGACGGTTACCGTGCGATCCAGCTGGGCTTCGGGCAGAAGAAGGAGCACCGGGCAAGCAGGGCGGAGGCCGGGCACGCGGCGCAAGCCGGGCTCGAGACGACGCCCCGTGTGCTTCGGGAGTTCCCCATGGGGGCCGACGAGGACGTGGAGGCCGGCCAGGAGTTCACGGTGGAGGTCTTCGAGGCCGGTGACCGGGTCAAGGTCACGGGCACCTCGAAGGGCCGAGGGTTCCAGGGCGTGGTGAAGCGTCATGGTTTCGCGGGTCGACCCGCCTCCCATGGACATCCCATGTCCCGCACGCCCGGGTCCATGGGCCCCGGCACCGATCCGTCCCGGGTGATCAAGGGCAAGAAGCTGCCCGGGCAGATGGGTGGCACGCGGACCACGGTACGGAACCTGGAGATCGTCCGGGTCGACGCGGATCGGAACCTGCTCTTCGTGAAGGGTGGGGTGCCGGGTTCGCGGAACAGCTATCTCTTCATCGCGAAGACGTGAGAACCATGGCCAACGCGAGATTCTACAAGGCAGACGGCGCCGAGGACGGCACGCGGGAACTCCCCGAAGCCCTCTTCGATGGAGTCGTCCACGAGGACGTCCTCCACCAGGTCGTCCGAGCCCACCTCCTGAACCGCAGGCAGGGGACCGGTTCGGCAAAGAACCGGTCCGAGGTCCGGGGCGGGAGCCGGAAGCCCTGGAGGCAGAAGGGCACCGGTCGCGCCCGGCAGGGATCCATCCGGTCCGTGCAGTGGGTGGGTGGAGGCCGGGCGTTCCCGCCCCAGCCCCACTCCTGGCGGACCCGGGTGCCCCGAAAGGTCCGGGCCCTCGCCCGCCGCTCGGCGCTGAACGCCCGGGCTGCCGACGAGCGGATCCTGATGTCCGAGGCCTTCGACTGGGACAAGCCCAGGACGCGGCGCCTCCGGGAGTTCCTGGAGTCCGTGGAGGCAGAGGGTCGAGTGCTGATCCTGACCACGGAAGCGCGGAGCAATCTGGTGCTGTCGGCCCGGAACATGCCCGGCGTCGAAGTTCGGGTCTTCGGGACGGAGTCCACGTACGACGTGCTCCTGGCCCGCACCATCATCGTGGAGGACGGGGCGTTCGACTCCCTGTCGGCAGCTGGGGGGGATGTCTCCGATGCGTGATATCTACGACGTGATCGTGGCGCCGGTGGTCACCGAGAAGGCCGCCCGCAATCAGGAAGCCGAGAACGTGTACACCTTCATCGTCCACCCCAGGGCGAACAAGGGCCGGATCGCCGAGGCCGTCGAGGCGGCCTGGGACGTACAGGTGCTGGGAGTGCGCACGGCCCGGTACGAAGGGAAGGCACGGCGGTCCCTCATGGGTCGCATGAGTCGCGAGCGCAAGGTGGGCCGGAGGCCGGCATACAAGAAGGCGATGGTGCAGCTGGCCGAAGGCGACCACATCGAATTCTACGAAGTGGGCTGAGGAACGAATCATGGCTCTCAAGAAATTCCGCCCCATCACTCCCGGGACCCGTTTCCGGAGCGTGATCGACCGGGCCGAGATCACCAAGGACCGACCCGAGCGATCCCTCCTGGACGAGCGGAAGCGCACCGGTGGACGGAACCACCACGGCCGGATCACCTCCCGCCGTCGTGGGGGTGGCCACAAGCGCCGCTACCGGATCATCGACTTCCGCCGGAACAAGATCGGGATCCCCGGCCGGGTCGCCGCCATCGAGTACGACCCGAACCGGACGGCGAATATTGCACTGATCCACTATGCCGACGGGGAGAAGCGTTACATTCTCCATCCCCGGGGCCTGGAGGTGGGTGCAACCATCGAGGCGGGAGACGAGGCCGACATCCGTGTGGGCAACTCCCTCCCCCTGGCGCGAGTCCCCCTGGGAACCCAGGTCCACAACGTGGAGCTGAAGCCTGGGAAGGGTGGTCAGATGGCCCGCTCCGCCGGTGCCGGCGTCCAGGTTGTGGCTCGCGAGGGTGACTTCGTGAGCCTCCGCCTCCCCTCCACGGAGGTACGGCGGGTCCATCGGACCTGCATGGCGACCATCGGCCAGGTGGGGAACATCGACCACGAACTCCGGTCGGTGGGGAAGGCCGGAGCAGCGCGCTGGAAGGGGCGTCGTCCCCGGGTCCGAGGCGTGGCCATGAACCCCATCGACCACCCCCTCGGTGGCGGAGAGGGGCGGACTTCCGGTGGCCGTCCGCCCGTGTCCCCGTGGGGCAAGCGGGAAGGCATCAAGACCCGCAAGAACAAGAAGCAGTCCAACAAGTACATCGTCCGCGGTCGACGCCGCGGAAAGGCCACCCGGTAAAGGCTCGAGAGGGAATGGATCATGCCGCGTAGTGTCAAGAAGGGTCCCTACATCGACGAGAAGCTTCTCCTCAAGATCGAGGGGATGAATTCCCGCAACGAAAAGAAGGTCGTGCGGACCTGGGCGCGGTCGTCCACCATCCCGCCCGAATTCGTCGGCCACACGATTGCCGTGCACAACGGAAACAAGTTCGTGCCCGTCTACATCTCGGAAAATATGGTGGGTCACAAGCTGGGCGAGTTCGCCCCGACCCGCCTCTTCCGGGGGCATGGCGGCAAGCTCGCGGACAAGCGCTCCAAGGTCCGCTGAGGACCCCGAGACCCAGCCAAGAGTCCAGGAATACGAAGATGGAAGCCAGAGCTGTAGCCCGTTATGTCCGCATGAGCCCCCGGAAGGTGAGGCTCGTGGTGGACCAGATCCGCGGGGCCTCGGTGAATGATGCCTACGCCCTTCTCCAATTCTCTCCCAAGGCAGCGGCAGAGCCGGTGTCCAAGACGCTGCGGTCTGCAGTTGCGAACGCCCAGTACCGGGCCGAGGAGGAAGGGGAGTTCGTGGACGCGGACGAGATGATCGTCCGGGAGGCCTATGTCAACGAGGGACCGACCATGCGGCGCTTTCGCGCCGCGGCCATGGGCCGGGCGGCTCCTCTTCGGAAGCGCACGAGCCACATCACCGTCGTGGTGGAGACCAAGGAGTAACGCTGGATGGGACAGAAAACACACCCGACCGGATTTCGCCTGGGCATCCTCAAGGACTGGAAGTCCCGCTGGTATGCCGAGAAGGATTTCCCTCGCCTCCTCATGGAGGACGAGACGATCCGGAAGTACCTCCACCGGCGACTCGCCCACGCGGCGATCTCCAGTGTCGAGATCGAGCGGAAGCCGTCGAAGATCGTCGTGACGATCCACACGGCCCGCCCCGGCGTCGTCATCGGGAAGCGCGGTTCGGAGGTGGACAAGCTCCGCGACGAGCTCGGCGTCCTTACGAAGAGCGAGGTCTCCGTCAACGTGGAGGAGGTCAAGCGCCCCGAGCTGGATGCGCGACTGGTGGCGGAGAACATCGCCCACCAGATCCGCAACCGGATCTCTTTCCGCCGAGCCATGAAGAGGGCTATCCAGTCCTCCCAGAGGGCCGGCGCCGAGGGCATCCGGATCCAGTGCGGCGGTCGTCTCGGAGGTGCCGAGATTGCCCGGACGGAGGGCTACAACGAGGGGCGGGTGCCCCTCCACACCCTCCGGGCCGACATCGACTATGCGAACGTGGAGGCTCACACCACCTACGGAACGGTGGGTGTGAAGTGCTGGATCTTCCTCGGTGAGGTTGTGGAGAACCGCCGTGGTCGAACCTACTCCTCCGATACCTGAGGGGACCGACGACGATGCTCTCGCCCAAGCGTGTAAAATACCGGAAGACGCACAAGGGTCGGATGCGCGGAAAGGCGCATCGCGGCAACAGCGTGTCCTTTGGAGAATACGGACTCCAGGCACTGGAGCCCTCCTGGATCACGAACCGGCAGATCGAGTCCGCTCGTGTGGCCATGACCCGGCACATCAAGAGGGGCGGCAAGATCTGGATTCGGATCTTCCCCGACAAGCCCATCACCCGGAAACCCGCGGAGACGAGGATGGGGAAGGGAAAGGGCAACCCGGAGGCCTGGGTGGCTCCGGTGAAGCCCGGTCGGATCATGTTCGAAATGGAAGGGGTGCCGGAGGATGTGGCTCGGCGAGCCATGCAGCTCGCCTCGGCAAAGCTGCCGGTCCCCACCCGTTTCGTCGTCCGCGAACGCCAGCTGTAGGGAGAAACCGATGATGACCGCGGAAGAGATCCGGGAGATGTCAGATCAGCAGATCGAGGAACGCATGTTGGAGCTCCGGGAGGAGCTGTTCCGGCTCCGGTTCCGGAGTGCCATGATGGAGCTGGAGAATCCCCAGCTTCCCAAGACGATTCGGCGGGAAATTGCCCGCATGAAGACGATCCTCCGGGAGCGAGAGCTAGCAGGAGGCACAGCGTGAGCGAGGGTGAGATGGAGATGAAGACGGCCGAAGAGGGCGTCCGGAGCAGCCGGAAGGTGCGGCAGGGGGTTGTCGTCAGCGACGCCTCCGACAAGACCGTCGTGGTGCGTGTGGACCGCCGGTTCGCACACCCCCTCTACGGGAAGTTCGTGAACTGGAGCAAGAAGTATCACGCCCACGATGAAGAGAACGAGTTTCGGGTCGGGGATGTTGTGCGCATCCAGGAGACCCGTCCGCTCTCTCGCCTGAAGCGCTGGCGAGTGACCGAGCTCGTCGAGCGCCCCGAGCGCGTCTGACCCAGGAGACGAGGCCATGATCCAGCAGGAATCCGTCCTCAAGATTGCGGACAACACGGGAGCCAAGAGGGCTCTGTGCATCCGCGTCCTCGGAGGCTCTCGGCGCCGCTATGCCCGTGTGGGTGATGTGGTGGTCGTAACCGTGAAGCAGGCGATCCCGAACGCCGGTGTGAAGAAGGGCGACGTTGCCCGGGCGGTCATCGTCCGCACGGCGAAGGAGATGCGGCGCCAGGACGGGTCGTACATCCGCTTCGACGAGAACGCCGCCGTCCTCATCAATCCCAACGGGGAGCCCCGGGGGACCCGGATCTTCGGGCCCGTCGGTCGCGAACTCCGCGAGAAGCGGTACATGAAGATTGTTTCCCTGGCTCCGGAGGTCCTCTGATGGCGGACCGCAAGCAGATGAAGCAGGCGCGCAGGTCGAAGGGCCGGTCGCGCATCGTCAAGGGAGACCGGGTCCGTGTGATCCGGGGCAACCACCGGGACATGGAGGGCTCTGTCCTCCGGATCATGCCCGAGCAGGGCAGGCTGGTGGTCGAGGGCGTGAACATGCGGAAGAAGCATGTGCGCCCCTCCCAGGACAACCCCGACGGCGGGATCGTCACCATGGAGATGCCAATCGACATCTCCAACGTGATGCTCGTCGACCCTGCGTCCGGTGAGCCGTCTCGGGTGAAGATCCGGGTGGCCAAGGATGGAACCAAGGAACGGATTGCCGTCCGGACCGGGAACCCGATTCCCCGTCCGTGAACGCAACGGAGCCAGAGGCGATGGAACCGAGACTGAAGAAGCACTACGACGAGAACGTCCGCCCCCGACTGCAGGAGCGGCTCGGCTTCACGAATCCCCACCGGATTCCCCGCGTGGAGAAGGTGGTGGTGAATGTCGGTGCCGGCGAGGCATCCAGGAACCAGAAGCTCCTGGACTCCATCGTGGAGGAGTTGGGCACCATCACCGGGCAGAGCCCCGTGATCACCCGGGCGCGGAAGTCCATCGCGGGCTTCTCGCTCCGGGATGGAATGCCCGTGGGGGCCTCCGTCACGCTCCGAAGACAGAAGATGTATGAGTTCCTGGATCGCCTGGTGTCCGTCGCCATGCCCAGGATTCGGGATTTCCGCGGAATTCCCACCCGCTCCTTCGACGGACGGGGCAACTATACTCTGGGAGTGAAGGAACAGCTCATCTTCCCGGAGATCGAATACGATGACGTGGAGCAGGTCCACGGCATGGACATCACCGTGGTGACGTCCACCGATCGGGATGACGAGGCCTTCGAGCTCCTGAAGGAGATGGGCTTCCCGTTCCGCACCGAAGAGAATCCGGTCGTGATCGGCGCAACAGCCGACTGAACCGTGCTCCACACACCCGATAGTCTGGGGGACTGATGGCGAGGAAAGCGCTGATCGAGAAGGCGAACCGCGACGCAAAGTATGGCGTGCGCGATTACAACCGCTGCAACCGTTGCGGACGATCCCGCGCCTATATGCGGAAGTTCGGCATTTGCCGAATCTGCTTCCGGCAGATGGCGCTCCGGGGAGAGATCCCGGGCGTTCGCAAGGCCAGCTGGTAAAAAGGACAACCCAGCCATGATGACAGATCCGATTGCGGACATGCTCACTCGTCTCCGGAACGCCGGCCAGGCCGGTCACCGGTGGGCGGACATGCCCGTCTCGAAGCTCAAGGTCGAGATCGCCCGCATCCTGCGGGACAACCACTACGTCTTCGACTACAAGCTGCTCGATGACGGCCACCACGGGGTGCTCAGGGTCTACCTGAAGTATCACGAGGGACAGCCCGTCATCCGTCACCTGCAGCGCGTGTCGAAGCCCGGGCGCCGGCAATATGTCGGTGCGGGAGACATCCCCCGGGTCCGGAACGGTCTCGGCATGGCGATCCTCTCCACATCCAACGGCGTACTCTCCGACCGGGGAGCACGCAAGCAGGGTGTGGGCGGGGAACTCCTGGCGCTAGTCTGGTGATCCGACCCCCACTCACGCGACCGAAGCGAGAACACGATGTCTAGAATCGGAAAGGTGCCGATCGAGATCCCGTCCGGGGTCCAGACGCGGCTCGAGGATGGGACGCTCCTGGTCAAGGGACCCAAGGGCGAGTTGAGCCTCAAAGTGGCCGAGGGCATGGAGGTTCGGCTCGAGGATGGACAGGTGATTGTCCACCGTCCCTCTGACACGCAGAAGCACCGCGCTCTGCACGGCCTGACCCGGTCCCTGGTCGCAAACATGGTGGAAGGTGTCACCAACGGTTTTGAGCGGAAGCTCCAGATCGTCGGAGTCGGCTATCGCGCCGAGAAGAAGGGCGAGGGCCTCACCCTGCACCTGGGATTCTCCCATACCATCGACTACCCGGCTCCCGAGGGAATCGATCTGGAGACCCCCACCCAGACGGAGATCGTCGTCCGGGGTGCGGACAAGCAACTCGTTGGCCAGGTGGCTGCGGAGATCCGCGGCTTCCGCCCCCCGGAGCCCTACAAGGGCAAGGGTGTGCGCTACGCCGACGAGCAGGTCCGGCGCAAGGCCGGAAAGACCGCAGGCGCCTAATCCACAGGAGAGATCGGTGAGCAGTTTGAAGTTTTCCAAGATCAAGAAGAACCGGCGGCTCCAGCGGACTCGGCGTCACTTCCGGGTGCGCCGCAAGGTTCGTGGCACGTCGGAGCGTCCCCGCCTCGTCGTCTACCGCTCCCTCCGGAATTTCGAGGGGCAGCTGGTGGATGACCTTGCAGGGGAGACCCTGTTCGGTGTGTCCACCCTCTCTCCGGAACTCCGGGAGCAGGAGGCGGACGGCGAGGAGAACCGGAAAGTTGCCCAGGCTCGTGCCGCCGGGAAGCTCCTCGGCGAGAAAGCCCGCGAGAAGGGGATCGAGGCCGTGGTGTTCGACCGCGGTGGATACAAGTACCACGGCAGGGTCAAGGCCTTTGCCGACGGCGCCCGCGAGGGAGGACTGAAGTTCTGATGGCGAGAGACAAGAGGCAGTCCCGGTCCCGTGACTCGGACATGGTCGAAACGGTCATCCACATCAATCGTGTGGCCAAGGTGGTGAAGGGGGGTCGTCGATTCTCCTTCACCGCTCTGGTTGCCGTGGGTGACCAAAACGGCAAGGTCGGAGTCTACCATGCGAAGGCGAATGAAGTGGCAGAGGCCATCCGGAAGGGGATGGAGCACGCCCGTCGCCACATGATCGAGGTCCCCCTCGTGAATGGTACGATTCCCCATGAGGTCATCGGTCACCATGGTGCAGGCCGGGTGCTTCTGAAGCCCGCTGCACCCGGTACCGGTGTGATCGCGGGAGGACCTGTCCGCGCCATCCTGGAAGCTGCAGGAGTGACGGACATCCTTACCAAGAGCCTTGGGACGAACAATCCCATCAATGTGGTCCGGGCCACCATCGAGGGACTCGAGTCCCTGGTCACGGCACGGCAGGTGGCGCAGGAGCGCGGCATCTCCGTGGAAGAGCTGGAGATTCCCCATGCCGGATAAGAAGCTCGAAATCACCCAGGTACGGAGCATCTCCGGGCGGCCCGAGCCGCACCGCAGGACGCTCCGCGCCCTGGGGTTCACGAAGAATCAGCAGACCCGAATCCACGGGGACACCCCTGCAATCCGCGGCATGATCCGACAGGTCAGTCACCTGATCCGGGTCCGCGAGCTGGAGGAGTAGCACAATGGCGGAACTACATGATCTGAGCCCTTCCAAGGGTTCGACCCGTCCGCGGAAGCGGGTGGGCCGGGGCCCCGGGTCGGGGACGGGCAAGACGGCGGGTCGGGGGCAGAAGGGGCAGAAGGCTCGCTCCGGTGCTTCCATTCCCGCCGGTTTCGAGGGCGGGCAGATGCCGCTTCACCGCCGGATCCCGAAGGGCGGATTCACTCCGCTCAACAGGGTGGAGTACCAGGTGGTGAATGTGCGTGTCCTCGCCGAACTCTCGGACGAGGCCCTGGACCCCACGATCCTCGCCGAGCGCGGAGTCATCGGCTCCGCAAGGAAGCCGGTGAAGATTCTTGGCGATGGGGAGCTGGACCGGGCGGTAAAGGTGGAGGCTCATGCCTTCTCCGGAAGCGCCCGTTCGAAGATCGAGGCCGCCGGAGGCATCGCCTCCGTGATCGGCGCCGACGACCAGGCCTGACGAGCCAGACCCACGGGGCTTTCGACGCATGGCGAACCCGATTCCGAACCTGTTCCGGTTCCCGGAGCTGAAGGACCGGATCCTCTTCACTCTGTTCATCCTCCTGGTCTATAGGGTGGGTGCGCACATTACTGCGCCCGGGGTGAACCTGAGTGCGCTCCAGGAGCAATTTGGAGCGCTGGAGGGGACCCTCTTCGGCGTATACGACATGTTCACCGGTGGAGGGCTCTCCCGCGCAACGATTTTCGCGCTGGGGATCATGCCCTATATCTCTGCCGCCATCATGTTCCAGCTTCTTGCGGCGGTGTTCCCCACCATCGAGAAGCTGCAGAAGGAGGGTGAGGAAGGACGGAAGAAGCTCACGCAGTGGACCCGGTATACCACCGTGTTCCTCTCGGCTGCGCAGGCCTACGGATACTCCGTCTTCCTGACCTCCATGGAGGGCGCGGTGCAGACGCCGGGCTTCCTCTTCACCTTCACCACGGTGTTGGCGCTGACTGTCGGTGCCACCTTCATCATGTGGCTGGGTGAGCAGATTACCGAGCACGGAGTGGGGAACGGGATGTCGCTCCTCATCTTCTTCTCCATCATCGAGGGGTTCCCGGCCGCAGTTGTGCGGACCTGGGAGGCGCTTATGGTGGGTGAGATCGGAATCGTGGCCATGTTCGCCCTCCTGGCGGTGGTCATCGGTGTTACAGCGGGCGTGACCTCCATGACCATGGCGGCCCGTCAAATCCCTGTGCAGATCCCGAGGAAGGTCGTCGGGAGGGGGAGGGTGCAGGAGGGTCAGAAGAGCTTCGTGCCGGTCAGGGTGAATGCGGCCGGAGTGATGCCCATCATCTTTGCCCAGTCCTTCATCATCGTGCCCGGGACCCTGGCGGCCTTCACCAGCGCCGGATTCGTGGCCGAGCTCGCGGACCAGTTCCAGCCGGGCACCTGGCTCTACTATGGGACGTACGGTGTCCTCACGGTGTTCTTCACCTACTTCTACACGGCCATCATCTTCAATCCGGTGGACCTGGCCGAAAACCTGAAGAAGCAGGGGGCTTTCGTTCCCGGGGTGAAGCCCGGGAGTCGGACGGCGGAGTACATCGATCGGATTCTTACGAGGGTCACGTTGCCCGGGGCTATCTACCTGGCCCTCATTGCCCTCCTCCCGTTCTGGATCTTCGACATCTTCGACATCCAGACCTTCTTCTTCGGAGGCACGGGGCTCCTCATTGTGGTCGGGGTGGGACTGGATACGGTCCAGCGGGCCCAGCAGCACCTGCTCCTCAGGCACTACGACGGCTTCATGAAGAAGGGGCGGGTGAAGGTCAGGGGCCGACAGAGGTACATGTAGGGGCGTCGGCGGGGCGGACGCCACGTGCGCCCGCCCCGTCCGTAGCCTCACCACTGGGAACGAACACCGGAGTGCTGGCAATATGGTATTGATTCTTCTTGGTCCTCCGGGAGTGGGAAAGGGCACGCAGGGCGCGTTGCTGTGCGAAGAGCGGGACTGGACCCGGATAGCCACGGGCGACCTCCTCCGCGCCGCCCGGCGGGAGGAATCGGAGCTGGGACGAAAGGCCCAGGAGTACATGGACGCCGGTAACCTGGTCCCCGACGAGTTGATCGTGGCCATGGTCCGGGAGCGCCTTGAAGCCCTCCCCGACGACGCCGGGGTGGTCTTCGACGGATTCCCGAGGACGCTGGCCCAGGCCGAAGCCTTGGAGCGTGTGCTGGAGGAGACGGGACGCGCGTTGGACGGCGTTCTCCTGTTCGAGGCTCCCGACGAAGTGCTGGTCCGGCGGATCAGTGGACGGCGCCACGCGCCCGGAAGCGGGCGGGTGTACAATGTCCATTTTGATCCCCCGGAAACCGACGGCGTCTGCGACGAGACGGGTGAACCCCTGGTCCATCGTTCCGACGACCGTCCGGAGACAGTGCGGCATCGCCTGGAGGTCTACCGTTCCTCCACCGCTCCACTGGTGCAGCACTACGAGGAGGGTCCTGTTCCCCTTGTACGTATCGACGGCGACCGTGACATGAAGTCGGTGAAGCGATCGATGCTGCATGCGGTGGAGCATCTGGAGTCCGACGGGTGATCGAACTGAAAAGTCCGTCGGAGCTGGACGCCATGAGGGAGAGCGGGCGTATCGTCGGGGACCTCCACCAGGAGTTCTCCCGGCGGGTGTGCCCCGGCGTCACCACCCTGGAGCTGGACGCCTTCGCCGAGGAGTTCATCTGTTCCCACGATGGGGCTCGCCCCGTCTTCAAGGGGCTCTATGGGTTCCCGGGTAGCCTCTGCACCTCCATCAATTCGGAGGTGGTTCATGGGATCCCGTCAGAAAAGCGGGTGCTTCAGGAGGGAGACATCCTCTCCATCGACGTGGGGGTAACCCTGGACGGCTGGTGCTCCGATGCCGCCCGAACCTATCAGGTGGGAGAGGTTTCTGCCGACGCCCGTCGCTTGGTGGAGGCTGCTGAGGCGGCCCTGGACGCTGCGATCGCGGTTGCGGTCCCGGAACTCCACGTGGGGGACATCGGACATGCGGTGGAGTCGGCGGTGCGGCCCAGCGGATTCCATGTCATCCGCGACCTGGTGGGCCATGGGGTGGGCCGGAAGGTCCACGAGGATCCTCAGGTGCCGAACCTGGGGCGACCCGGGGAGGGGCCCCGGCTCCGGGAAGGAATGGTGCTGGCCATCGAACCCATGATTGCGGTGGGGACCTGGCGCATTCGGACCCTGTCCGACGGCTGGACCATGGTGACGACCGACCAGTCCCTCTCCACCCATGTGGAGCACACGGTGGCCATCACCGCCGATGGTCCCCGGATCTTGACGGTGCCATCGGAGAAGGTTGCCCCCCTCACTTGAGGGGGAGTGCCCAAGCGGTTATACTTCCAAGCTCTGCAACGAACGGACGGTGAGGCTCCCATGAAGGTTAGAACCAGTGTGAAACCCATCTGCGAGCACTGCAAGGTGATCCGCCGTCGCGGTGTTGTGCGGATCATCTGCAAGCGGAACCCCAGGCACAAGCAGCGTCAGGGGTGACTTGAGACAGGCGCCCGTCGGGCGCTGTCGAACGACCCGAGACTGAACGGGAAGGCACATGGCACGGATTGCGGGAGTTGATCTCCCTCGGAACAAGCGGATTGTCGTCGCCCTCACCTACATCTTCGGCGTGGGGGATTCCCGCGCCCGAAAGATTCTTGACGCGGCCGGAGTGGACGGCAGCACGCGCACTCGGGATCTCTCGGAGGAGGACGTCAGCCGTCTCCGTCGCGAGATCGAGCAGAGCTACAAGGTGGAGGGTCAGCTCCGTACGGAGGTGTCCATGAACATCAAGCGGCTCATGGACATTGGCTCCTACCGTGGGCTCCGGCACCGCCGGGGTCTCCCGGTCCGGGGCCAGCGTACCCACACGAATGCCCGCACCCACAAGGGCAAGAAGCGGGCAGTGGCAGGCAAGAAGGCTCCGCCCAGGAAGTAGGGATGGCCCGAGCCGCGCGAGCGTCGCTTCGGGCGGTTCCTCCAGATGGCGTAAAATCAGACTCAGGGAAGGTTCGTTTGGCCAACAGGAAGCAGCAGACGCGTCCCCGGCGCGGGAAGAAGGTGGTGGAGTCCGAAGGCGTCGCCCACGTGAAGGCGACCTTCAACAACACCCTCATTTCCGTTGCAGACTCCAAGGGCAACGTGGTCGCCTGGTCCAGCGCCGGGAAGGCGGGTTTCAAGGGCTCCAAGAAATCCACGCCCTTCGCCGCCACCCAGGCAGCGGAGCTGGCCGGGCGCGAAGCCTATGCCATGGGCGTGCGGAAGGTGCATGTCCGGGTGCAAGGTCCCGGGTCCGGGCGGGAGTCCGCGATCCAGGGCCTGGCTGGCGCGGGTCTGACGGTGCGGTCCATCGAGGACGTAACGCCGTTGCCCCACAATGGATGCCGCCCGCCCAAGAAGCGGCGCGTTTGATCGACGCCCGTTGTCCGTCCCCAACCGGGACGGGCAGGCTTCGATGATCGTATGCGGGTTCGCCGGGGGACGGCGCTGCCGGAACGGCAGGTCGGCTCCCGCTCCCGTTTTCTCTGGAATCTCCAGGTCTTGAACAGGTAGCTCGATGGCTCGTTATACCGGTCCGGTCTGCAAGCTCTGTCGCCGCGAGGGGCAGAAGCTGTTCCTGAAGGGAACAAAGTGCTACACGGAAAAGTGCCCCGTTGAGCGGCGTCAGTACCCGCCGGGCCAGCACGGCCCGGCCCAGGCGCGCCGACGGAAGCAGTCCGACTATGCCCTCCAGCTTCGAGAGAAGCAGAAGGTCAAGCGGATGTACGGGCTCCTGGAGCGCCAGTTCCGGAACCTGTTCGACACTGCCGCCCGAGAGGAAGGCGTCACCGGCGAGAACCTTCTGGTCCGCCTGGAGACCCGCCTCGACAACGTGATTTTCCGACTGGGGCTTGCCTCTAGCCGGAACCAGGCTCGCCAGTTGGTGCGCCATCGCCACGTCGAGGTCAACGGTGGTGTCGTGGACATCCCGTCCTATCGGGTCAAGCCCGGGGACGACATCGCACTTCGCACGGCGTCCCGGGAGCTGGCTCTCGTCGACGAGGCCCTGGAGTCCCGGAATCGCCCCGGGACCGTGGAGTGGTTGACTCTCGACGAGAAGAAGCGGGTGGCCCGGATGGTCCGGCGTCCGACCCGTGACGACATCTCTGCGGAGATCCAGGAACAGCTCATCGTGGAGCTGTACTCGAAGTGATCCCTTTCGCCGGCCCCTGCCGTCGTCCTCCTGGCGACGGCGGGCCGGTGTTCGCGCGAATGGCCCGAGGGCATGGAGGACATGGTGGAGATTGATCTTACCGGACTGGTGCTTCCCGAGAAGGTGGAACCGATCCACACGTCGGAGGATGGCCGGCTTGCCGAATTTGTCGTAGAGCCCCTCGAGCGGGGGTTCGGACACACGCTCGGCAACTCTGTCCGCAGGGTCCTCCTCTCCTCCCTCCCCGGCGCTGCAGTGTGGTCGTTCCGCACGGAGGGCGTGGTCCACGAACACCAGACCATTGCCGGGGTGGTGGAGGACGTCCATCAGGTTATCCAGAACCTCAAGGCCCTGGTCGTCCTCCTGGACCCCGACGTGGACTCGGTGATGCTGGAGGTCGTGGCGGACCAGGCCGGTTCGGTTACTGCCTCCCACATCCAGGACCGTCCGGGAGTCCGCCTCCTGGATCCCGAGCATCACATCCTGACGCTCCAGGAGGCCCGTGAATTCCGCATGGAGCTGAGGGTGAACAAGGGTCGGGGCTTTGTCCTGGCGGACCAGCACCCCAAGACTGACGGCGAGCCCGTGGACCTGGTCCGGATCGACAGCGTCTACAACCCGGTTCGTCGGGCAAACTTCGAGGTTCGGGAGACTCGGGTGGGGCAGCGCACCGACTTTGATCGGCTGTCCCTTCAGGTAGAGACGGACGGTTCGGTCTCCCCCGATGACGCCGTGGGCATGGCGGCCGAGCTGGTGCGGCAGCACCTGGGCTACCTGCTCTACTTTTCCCAGGGGGGCCTCCCTTCGGCACAGCCGGAGGGGGCTACGCCGGTGTCGGATGAGCAGGCCGAGCTCTTCGGTCGTCCCATGGAGGACTTGGCAGAGCTCTCCGTGAGGTCCAGGAATTCCCTCCAGAAGGAGAACATCCGGACGCTGGGCGACCTGGTCCAGCGGACGGAGGACGAAATGCTCAAGATCGAGAATTTCGGGAAGAAGTCCCTGAAGGAGATCCAGGACTTCCTGGCCGAGCACGGACTCCGTTTCGGAATGCGGCTCCGGGAGGGCGACGACGGTCAGATCTACATCATGGACGAGGAAGTCGAGGCCACAGAGGCCGATTCGGATTGATCCCGGACCCTCGCCGTCCGAAGTGACCTGCGGGCAGGCGCCCGCACCGAGTCCAACCCCAAGTTCAGCCAGGAACGGATATCATGCGGCACCGCAAGAAGGGACGGAACCTGTCCCGAACCGCCAGTCACAAGAAGGCCACCATGCGGAACATGGCGACGTCCCTGTTCAAGCATGAGCGGATCGAGACCACCACGGCAAAGGCCAAGGAGTTGCGTCCGTACGCCGAACGGCTTATCACACTTGCTCGGCGTGGCGATCTACATTCTCGCCGGCTGGCGTCGAGGCAGGTCCAGGACCGAGAGGTGTTGGGCAAGCTCTTCGACGACATCGCGCCCCGATTCAGGGATCGCCCCGGTGGGTACACCCGTGTGCTCAAGTTGGGGACCCGCAAGGGGGACGCCGCAGAAATGGCGCTCATCGAACTGGTCGAGCGCGGCGACGCCTAACCTCCGGGAGACTCCACGACATGGCCCAGAAGACCTCCGGTTCCCTCACGCCCTTCCTTGCCGTCCTGGCCTTCCTGGCCACGGCGGGGCTGTTCTACGCCCTCTTCGTCATCAGCGAGCCCACCGAGATCGCCGTGGCCGAGGAGGACGAGGATCCGGCACTGCCCCTCCAGCTCAACGTGTTCCAGATCGAGCTGGAGGAGGGACGGATCGACGCCGAGCAGCGGCTCGAGCTCAGCGGCATCATCGTGGATGGGGTCCTGGGTGCCCGGTTCTTCACCTTCCAGCTCGGGGACCAGTCAGAGTTCCTGGTGGCGTTCGACGACGACCTCGCGGCTTCCGGGGTCCAGGTGGAGAGCAGCGACGTGGTGGACATTCGTGGCCGGGTCCACGAGATGACCGAGGAGACGCTGGACCAGTGGGAGGCCGGTGGGCAGATCCCGCAGGGCGTCCGTGACCAGTTCGCGGAGTTCCAGTGGTACATGTCCGCCGACGAGCTGGACTTGCAGGTGCCCGATGAGTTGATGGACGACGACGATTCCGATCCGGACGCCGATGGCGACGGAGAGGCAGACTGATCATAAAGAACTTCCGGACGGGTCCCTTGGGGCCACACCGGACGGGGTGACCATACGATGGCAAGAGTGTGCACGATTTGCGGGAAGGGCCCCTCCACCGGGAACCGGGTCAGCCACGCAAACAACAAGACGAAGCGACGCTGGCTCCCGAACCTCCAGACGGTGAGGATCCTGGACGAGGCCGGAGAGCGACGTCGGGTGCGGGTGTGCACCTCCTGCATCTCGGCTGGAAAGGTGAAGAAGGCCCCCGCCGTCAAGCCGGTGGCCCCTCCCTCCTGAGTCGGTCCGGACCGGGCCGGGACTCCGGACCGGTGAGGGAGTCCCCGCCGAATTTGGTGGCCATCACGCGCCCCCGTGACCTGCTTCCCCCGGAAGCGGCGTCCGGGGGCGTGCTGCGTCCGCCGATCCCCGATTCCGGACCTGTGGCCGATCTGGCGGATCGCCTTCGGCGAATCGGCCTCCTCCCTGTCTGGTACCCCCTCACCCGCCTGGTCCGGCACGACGGGTCCGAGGCGTTGAGGAAGGAGGTGAAGGCGGGGACGTCCTATGACCTCCTGGTCCTGACCTCGCGGCGGGTGCCGGGCCTCCTGGGGGCTCTCCTGGGGCTCGACCGCCTTCCTTCCCTCTGCCGGGAGGTCTGGTGCGTCGGTCCCGGGACGGCGACAGCGGCCCGGAGGGTGGGCATGGAGGTTCATCGTGTCGCGGAACGACACATCGCCGAGGGCCTTCTGGCGGAGCTGGGGTCGGCCCGGGACCTGGAGGGTATCCGGATCCTGTTGCCCCGGTCGCTGCAGGCCCGACCCCTTCTCGCCAGGGAACTCGAGGCAGCCGGCGCCCGGGTGGGGGAGTTCCACGTGTACCGATCCGAGGCCGACGAAGCCGTGGCAACGGCCCTGGTTGGCGACGTCCTCCGCCGGCAAGTCGGGTGCGTCACCCTGACGGCGGCGTCCGGCGCAGACTCGCTGGCACGGGCCCTGGGAGCATCGCGGGGAGCGGCCTGGCCCGTGGATGTGCCCGTGGTGGTCATCGGGCCGGAAGCCGGAGAGGCGGCCCGCAGCAGGGGGATCCCCGTGGCATGTGTTGCATCGCCGCACAACCTCGACGGGATTGTGGCGGGGATCCAAGACCTGGGGCTTGGCAGGGGAGGGGGGGGGTAATGTAAAGCCCTGGGGCGCAAGGGTTTGGGGTGGAAGGGGTGCGTGGCATGGACCCTGCACCCTCAAGGGCTGACTGCAGGTGCCCCGACCTCTCGGATCCGCCGGAGGGAGGAAGGCCTGCGACCAGCGCCGGACCGGCCCCCTGCCATGACGATCATCACCCACGAACAGGTCCTGGGAACCCGCCGACGTCCCTCCGCCCCGGGGTGGCTCCGAACGGATGCACGAAGCTATCATGACGGCTTCAAGCGCTGGATGGACCTGGTCCTCACCGTGGGACTCGGACTGGCCTCGCTCCCCCTCCTCCTCCTGGGGATGCTCCTGGTCCGCCTGACCTCCAGTGGCCCGGTCTTCTTCCGGCAGACGCGGGTGGGCCGGGACGGGCGAACCTTCGAGATCGTGAAGCTCCGGACCATGGTGCAGGATGCAGAGCGCGGCACAGGGGCCGTCTGGGCCTGCGAGGGCGACCCCAGGATCACCCCGGTGGGCCGGTTTCTCCGGAGGACCCGTATCGATGAACTCCCCCAGTTCTGGAATGTCCTCCGGGGCGACATGAGCCTGGTGGGGCCGAGGCCTGAGCGCCCCGAGTTCCATGAAGAGCTCGGCCGCCAGCTTCCCGGGTTCCACCGGAGGATCGCGGTTCGACCCGGCCTCACGGGCCGGGCCCAGGTGGAGTTCCAGTACTGCGGGACGGTGGAGGAGATGCGGGTCAAGCTCCGCCACGACCTGCAGTACATCCGCGAGATGGGGCTCTCCACCGACCTGAGCCTCCTCCTTCGGACGGTCTTCGTGGTGTTGAGGGCTGCCGGGCGGTGATCCCGGGAAGGGCCTGCCGGCCGCGGTGACCCTTTCGGTGGAAGAGCACCCTCCCTCTCCCCGGGGCTCCCCGAACCGGACGCAGGCGCGGCCCCCTCCTCACGCCGCCTGGGTGACCATTTCCCGACCCAGGGACACCACGTTCTCCACGAGCCGTTCCAGGTCTTCCGTGCGCGTCCGGTGGTTGCAGAGACATACCCGAATGCACAGGTCCTTGCCCCGACGCAGGGGAGAGGGGATGGCCAGGCCCCGTCCGTGTAGCTCCAGCAGGATCTGTCGGTTGAGGTCGTTCAGGTCCCCAACGGTCGGTCCCCCAGCAGGGTTGAAGCGGAAGTTCACGATATTCAGGTCCGCAGGGCCGATCCGCTGGAGCTGCGGGTGCGCGTCCACCCTCTCCCGGAGCCACTGAGCCTGGTGGCAGTTGCGGGCCACGGCCTCTCCGATGCGTCGGCTCCCCAGTGCCTGCAGGGTGAACCAGACCTTCAGGGCCCTGAAGCCCCGGCTCAACTCGGGGCCCAGGTCACAGGGCCACGTGTCCCCGGACCCGGGCCCTGCAGGAAGTGAGGTCAGATAGTCTGCCCTGCCCCCGAAGGTCTCCTTCTGGAGTTCTCCGTCCCGTACCAGGATCAGCCCGGCATCGTAGGGCACGTGGAACCACTTGTGGAAGTCCATGGCCAGCGAGTCGGCCTCCTGGATGCCAGCGAGACGGGGAGCGATCTCCGGGGTCAGGATGCCGGCCGCCCCGAAGGCTCCATCCACATGGACCCAAAGGCCGTGACGGTCCGCCACCTGCCGGATCGCCATCATGTCGTCAATGGCCCCACACGTAACCGATCCCACGTTGGCAACCACCACGAAGGGGGACAGTCCCTCCCGGAGGTCGCGGCGGATGGCACGGTCGAGTGCGGCGGGGTCCAAAGTGCCATCCTCCCGGGTCTCCACAGGCTGGAGGTGGTCCGAGCCCAGACCGAGAAGGCTGAAGGCGTCCTTCACGGAAATGTGGGCGTCGGCGGAGGTGTATCCCACGAGGGGAGCGGTCCCGGGGAGGCCTCTTCGTCGGACGCTACCACTCGTTGCCCGGTGTCGGGCACAGGCGAGCCCGACCACCGAGGCCATGGACGTTCCGCTGACCAGGAGCCCCCCGGTGCCATCAGGCAGGCCGAAGGCATCCCGGAACCAGCGGATCACCTGCTGTTCCACCAGGTGGGGAGCGTGGTTCCGCCCCCCCATGTTTGCATTCAAGGTTCCCGACACGAATTCGGCCAGGGCCCCCCAGGGAGTTCCGGCTCCATGAACCCACCCGAAGAATCGAGGGTCCGAATTCCCCAGAGTGTAGGGGAGGAGCTGGGTCTCCAGCTCGGTGAGCACTTCCTCCACCGGCCGGGGGTTGGACGGGAGGGCCCCGGAGAAGGTGGCGCGGGAGGTGTCGCTGGCCTCCGTCCAGATGGGACCCTGCCCGGTGCGCTGGAAGTGTCCGGCAGCCATGTCTACCGCCTGCATGCAGGCTTCGCGGAATTGGTCCCAGTCATGGGGATCCAGGCTGTCGGGATGGGTATGATCGGAGTGGGCCATCAGGTACGACAGGGTACGAGGGTGGGGAAGGATGGGACAGGGTGAGTACGCCCCGGAGGACTCGTGAACGGACCGGGCCTTGTGCCGGGCGCGGCAACACCCCTGATTCGGAGGAGTGAAAGATACCCCTGAGTCAGGGAGGGCACCAAGGCCCGCCGGTCCGCCCCCCCCTCCCCGGACGGATTCTCCACCCAGCGAGGCAGGATGCGCATTCTCATCAGCGGAGCAGCCGGGTTCCTCGGGTCGAACCTGGCCCAGCGCTTCCTTCACGAGGGCCACGGGGTCGTCGGGGTGGACAATCTGGTGACCGGATCGCCGGAGAACGTGGCGTTCCTCCAGGAGTTTTCCGGCTTCCAGTTCATCCAACACGACGTGTCCACCCCGCTCTACATCCGTGGTGCCGTGGACGTCGTACTGCACTTCGCCTCCCCGGCCAGCCCGGTGGACTACCTGGAACTCCCGATCCAGACCCTGAAGGTCGGCGCCCTGGGCACCCACAACATGCTGGGGCTCGCCCTGGCAAAGGGTGCGACCTTCCTCCTGGCCTCCACATCAGAGGTCTACGGGGACCCCGAGGTCCACCCCCAGCCCGAGACCTATCGGGGTCGGGTGGACCCGGTGGGCCCCAGGGGCGTCTACGACGAGGCAAAGCGGTTCGCCGAGGCCATGAGCATGGCGTATCATCGACACCACGGTCTGGACACCCGCATTGTACGGATCTTCAACACGTACGGACCGCGGATGCGCCCGGGAGACGGGAGGGTAGTCTCGAACTTCCTCGTCCAGGCCCTGAGGGGCGAGGCCCTCACCGTCTACGGGGACGGGAGCCAGACCCGGTCCTTCTGCCATGTGGATGACCTGGTGGACGGGATCCAGCGGCTCCTCCACTCGGACCTGCACGATCCGGTAAACCTGGGAAACCCCCGGGAATTCACCATACTGGAACTTGCGAACACCATTCGCCGGCTGTTGGCCAATGAGGTGACGGTGGAGTTCCGGCCGCTTCCCACCGACGACCCCAAGGTCCGACAGCCCGACATCTCCCGGGCTCGGACCGAACTGGGCTGGGAGCCCGGGATCGACCTGGAGGAGGGGCTCCGACGAACCATCCCTTATTTTCGCCGCCTCGTCCGGGAGGAAGATGCCCGGGCCCGACCCCTGACCTGAGTCCAACCGGGGCCGGCGCCCCCGGCAGGGTGACCCTTTCCGGCCGTCGGGGTATATTCTCCGCAATGAATCCTTTCCCTTTCCAAAGGCTTCGGACCCGTCGCGCCCCGGCGGCACTCCTCCTTGCCCTTCTCCTTGCGGCGTGCACGGCGGCGGGCTCGGAGGCGGATGCCATCCAGCGAGGTGATGAGGCCTTCGCCCGGGGCGACGTGGCGGAGGCCCTGGCGGAGTATCGCCTCGCCCTCCGTCAGGGCGGCGAGTCTACCGACGTCCTGATGAGGGCTGCCCACGCCTACGCACGTTCGGGCAGGATCGACGAGGCTCGTGATCACTATGCCCGCGCCATCGAACAGGATGGAAAGCTGGCTGACCTGGCGGTCTCCGACCTCCTCAGGGTGGCCCGGGCTGCCGTGGACCGGAATGACGAGATTCGAGCCAGTGCCGCTGTGGAGGCCGCCATCCGACTCGAGCCAGGGGTGAGCGTCTCCGGCCTGGCCCTCCCGCTGGCCCGTCATTTCTCTGCCACGGGTCAGTTCGGGGAGGCCCTCCCCTGGTACCAGCGGGCCGTGGTGGAGGGAGGGACGGACGTGTCTCCCGAGATCCAGCTGGAGATGGCCCGGGTCCAGGAGGAGATCGGGGATTGCGAGCGTGCCCTCCTCGTCTTCGAGGAGGTGCGGCCCCGGGTCCCGGCGTCCCGGCGCTCCGAGGTGGATTGGCATGTGGGAAGCTGTTCCTTCATCCTGGCGGAGGAGGCCAGGGAGGCTGGGTTTGCCGAGGACGCTCTCCAGCTGTACCGGTCCACCATCGAGGTGGGCCAGCCCCCCCACAGGATCTCCCGGGCCTGGTTCGAGGTGGGCGAGATCCTGGCGACCCGTGGAGAGTGCCAGGCCGCCGTGTCGGCCTTCGAGCGGGCGGCCGAGGAGGACATGGGAGGCGGCTCCCTGGGCCAGCAGGCCCTGGACCGCATCGACGAGATTCTCTTCGGCTCCGGCGACGGACCCTGCTGACCCTCACGTCACACCTGCATACACACCGTTCTCGTTCCCCACTGTTCCCGGAGCGCCCATCGCCATGTCCAGCCCCGATCCCTCCCCCGTTCCCCTCCTTGACCTCCAGCTCCAGCACGATGGCATACGGGAGGAGGTGGCCGAGGCCATGTCTCGGGTGGTGGAGAGCCAGAGGTTCATCCTGGGGGAGACGGTGGAGGCCTTCGAGGGCGAGATGGCCGAGTTCCTGAGCGTCCCCCATGCAGTGGGATGCGCCTCGGGAACGGATGCGCTCCTCCTCCCCCTCATGGCCCTGGAGCCGAAGCCAGGTGACGAGGTCATCCTCCCGGCCTTCACCTTCTTCGCCACGGCGGGGGCTGTCTGGAATGCCGGATTCCGCCCCGTCTTCTGCGACGTGGACCCCCACACCTTCAACGTCACCCCGGAGACGGTGGAGGCGGTGTGGACCGAACGGACCCGGGCCATCATCCCGGTCCACCTCTTTGGCCAGATGGCGCCCATGGAGGGACTGAACGAGCTGGCCTGCCGGAAGGGTGCCGTCGTCATTGAAGATGCCGCCCAGGCCATTGGAGCGAGGCAGCGGGCGACCTCCAACCCGGACTCCCCGAATGGGGAGGTGGCCGCAGGCGCTTCCGGGATCGCCGGGGCCTTCTCCTTCTTCCCCACGAAGAACCTGGGGGGGTTCGGCGATGGTGGCCTGGTGAGCGCCCGGGATCCGGAGTTGGCGGAGAAGGTGGCCAAACTCCGCGTCCACGGAGGCCGGCAGATGTACCATCACGAGATGGTGGGCACGAACTCCAGGCTCGACGCACTCCAGGCGGCGGTCCTCTCGGTGAAGCTCGCCCACCTTGCGGACTGGACGGACGCCCGCCGGGCGAACGCCTGCCGGTACCACGAGCGCCTCGCCCAGATCTCCGGCCTCGAGCTGCCTGTGGTCATGGAGGGGAACTGGCACGTCTACAACCAGTTCACCATCCGGGTCCGAGACCGGGACGGCCTCCGGGCCGCGCTTGCCGAGGAGGGCATCGGGACCGGGGTGTACTATCCGGTGCCCCTCAACCTGCAGCCCTGCTTCTCGGAGCTGGGCGGCCATCCGGGCCAGCTCCCCGAATCGGAGCGCGCCTGCTCGGAGGTCCTGTCCCTGCCCATCTTCCCGGAACTCCGGGAGGAACAGATCGATCGAGTGGCGGAGGCGATCCGTCGCTACCTGGGCGCCTGATTGCTCCGGCGCGAACTTCGAGAGGCTCCCGACGTAGTACCCTGTCGAGTGGAAGCGCCAATGGCCCGGACCATCGGCTTGCGCCCCTCCCCTCCTTTCACGACCCTAAAGGGCTCGGCGGCAGCGCGGCCGTGGCGAGTCCGGTCCCCGGTGAGATCACCACAGAGGTATGGATGCGATCCAGCAAGGTTCGAAGGAGCACGGGGATGAGTCCCGTCACCCGATGGCTTTCCATGATGGCCGTTCTCTTCGTCGTCGGCGCCTGCGCGTCGACCTCTCCATGGGAAACCATGGAGGCGGAGGAAGAGCTCTGGGAGTTCGCCATGGAAGCTTACGAGGACGAGGACTGGGATGACGCCATTGGGGCCATGGAGGCCCTCATGTTCAGGTCCCCGGGCTTCGAGCGGATGCCCGAGCTCCGGATGTACCTGGCCCGCGCCCACTTCGGAAAGGGAGAGTACCTCACCGCGGCGGCCGAGTTCGAGCGGTTCCTGCAGCGTTACTCCAATCACGGACTGGCTCCCGAGGCCTCTCTGGGGGTCTGCAGGTCCCACGTTCGTCTGGCGCCGAACCCGCAGCGGGATCCCGAGCACACCGAGCTTGCCGTGACCACCTGCGGGCAGACCGCCTCCGAGTTCGCGGGCATGAACGTGGCCGAAGAGGCCCGGGACCACCGCGACGAGATGACCAGCCGTCTGGCGCAGCGCCGGTTGGAGCAGGCCCGGTTCTACCAGCGCAGGGCCCTCCACGACTCGGCCATCATGTACTTCCAGGACCTGGTGGACCGCTTTCCCGAGACGGAGCAGGCGGCCAGGGGGTACCTGGGACTCTACCGCTCGTACAGGGAGATCGGCTGGGACGAGGAGGCGGAGCGGGCCAGGGAGCGGCTCCTGGAGAATTATCCCGACTCCCGTGCCGCCCGGACCATCCGGGAGGAGGGTGGGACGGGCGAATGACCGGTGCCGCGCCCTCTACCCAGGCCCTCTTCCCGGCAGGCGATGGGAACGATCCGCTGGAGCGGCTCCTCCGCGCCCCCCGTGCCGGACTCCTGGGTGGCACCTTCGACCCCCCGCACATCGGGCACCTGGTGGCGGCCCGGGATGCTGCAGACGCCCTGGAACTGGATGTGGTGGCCCTGGTCCCGGCCGGACGCCCCCCCCACAAGGAAGCGGCGGGGATGACCGCCGCGGACACCCGGGAGCGCATGGTGTCCGCAGCCATCTCGGGAGACCCCCGCCTCGTCCTCCTGGAGGCCGAGCTCAGGCGAGACGGGCCCTCCCGCACCGTGGACACCCTGGAGGAGTTCGTTCCCCGTCGGCCGGAGGGGATGGAGCCCCTCCACCTCCTCATGGGAGCGGACCAGTGGACCACCTTCCCCTCCTGGCATCGCCCGGAGCGGATCCTGGAGCTGGCCCGGGTCGTCGTCCTCACCCGACAGGGGGACCGGGGAGGCGTCGGCCCCGACGCACGGGCGCTGGAGATTTCTGTGTCCCGGCTCGACATTTCATCCACGGACCTCCGGGCCCGGGTGCGCAGGGGTCGCTCGATTCGCGACCTCGTACCCGATGCGGTGCGGCGGATCATCGACAGCGAAGGACTGTACCGGTAAAGCCATGAAGAAACTACTCAAGTGGATCGTCGGAGATCACCACGCCCGCGAAGTGAAGAAGCTCCGTCCGCTGGTGGACGAGGTCAACGAGGTCTACGAGGGCCTGTCCGAGCTGTCGGAGGAAGAACTCAAGGGGAAGACGGAGGAATTCCGCTCCTATATCGCCGAGCGCACCGATCCCATCCGCGAGGAGATGGAAGAGCTCCGGAAGGAGCGGTCCCGGACCCTGGAGTCCGGGGACCGGGAGCGCCTCCAGCTCAGGATTTCGGAGCTGGACGACGACATCCTGGCCGCCACCCACGAGGCACTGGACGACCTCCTCCCCGAGGCCTTCGCCGTGGTCAAGGAGACGTGCCGCAGGCTGGTGGGGACCAAGGTCCAGCTGAGTGGTCAGGAGGTGGAGTGGGACATGATCCCCTACGACGTCCAGATCATTGGAGGGATCGCCCTCCACCAGGGCGCCGCCGCCGAGATGCAGACCGGAGAGGGAAAGACCCTGGCGGCCACCATGCCCCTCTACCTGAACGCACTGGCCGGCCGGGGCGCCCACCTGGTCACCGTGAACACCTACCTGGCCCGCCGGGACGCCGAGTGGATGTCTGCCATCTACGAATACCTGGGCCTCACCGTGGGTGTGGTGGACCTCCACCCGTCGGGGTCGCCGGAGCGGAGGGAGGCCTACGCCGCCGACATCACCTACGGAACGAACAACGAGTTCGGCTTCGACTACCTCCGGGACAACATGGTCCACTCCCTGGAGCGGAGGGTCCAGCGGGACTACTTCTACGCCATCATCGACGAGGTGGACTCCATCCTGGTGGATGAGGCCCGGACCCCCCTCATCATCTCGGGCCCGGTGACCCGGGACACGCAGACCGTCTACAAGAAGTACAACCCGCTGGTCTCGGCCCTCTACCGGAAGCAGATGAAGATCGCTTCCGAGCTCCTGTCCAAGGCGGAGCGCAATCTGGAGGAGGGGAACTGGGGCTGGGAAGCCGCCGAGGCGCTCCTGGCCGTGAAGCGGGGGACGCCCAAGCACCGGAAGCTCCTCAAGATGTTTGCCGACGACCCGAAGGTGCAGAAGCTAGTGCAGGATGCCGAAGCGGCCATGATGCGCGAAAAGCGTCTCCATGAAGTCGACGAGCACGTCCTCTTCGCCATGGACGAGAAGGGGCACAACGTCTACCTGTCGGATCGGGGTATCGAGGAGCTCTCCCCCGGGGACTCCGAGGCCTTCGTGGTCCCCGATCTCTCCGAGGTGATCGGCGAGATCCAGGACGATCCCGAACTCACCGCCGAGGAGAAGCAGGAGGAGATCGACGGCCTGGAGGCGGAGTACGCCCAGAAGAGCGAGCGGATGCACGTGATCCACCAGCTCCTCAAGGCCTACGCCCTCTTCCAGAAGGACGAGCAGTACATCATCGGTGAGGATGGCGGGGTCGTCATCGTGGACGAGTTCACCGGCCGCCAGATGCCCGGTCGCCGCTGGAGCGACGGCCTCCACCAGGCGGTGGAGGCCAAGGAGGGGGTGGAGATCCGCGGCGAGACCCAGACCATGGCCACGGTGACCATCCAGAACTACTTCCGGATGTACGAGAAGCTCGCCGGGATGACGGGGACCGCGGAGACCGAGGAGAACGAGTTCCACCAGATCTACGGTCTCGACGTCCTGGTGATCCCCACGAACCGTCCTGTGATCCGGGATGACCGCAACGACCTCATCTTCCGGACGAAGCGCGAGAAGTACAACGCCCTCCTCGACGAGATCGAGCGCCTCAGCAAGATGGACATCCCGGTCCTCCTGGGCACCACCAATGTGGATGTCTCCGAGACCCTGTCTCGCATGATGAAGCGCCGCGGCATCCGCCATGAGGTGCTGAACGCCAAGCAGCATGCCCGGGAGGCCGACATCGTGGCCGCCGCCGGTCAGCCCGGCGCGGTGACCATCGCCACGAACATGGCGGGGCGGGGGACCGACATCAAGCTGGGCGAGGGGGTTCGGGAGACTCGAACCGTGGGCTGGGCCAGGGAGCGCGGCCTGGACCTGTCCGAACTCGCCCCGGTGGACCCGGGGATGGAGCACGACTTCCATGACAAGCCCGACGACTTTGTCATCGAGTGCGGTGGTCTCCACATCCTGGCCTCCTCCCGCCACGAGAGCCGCCGGATCGACCGGCAGCTCCGCGGCCGGGCAGGCCGGCAGGGTGACCCGGGGGCATCCCAGTTCTTCCTCTCCCTGGAGGACGACCTCATGCGTCTCTTCGGGTCAGAGCGGATCGCAAAGGCCATGGACAAGTGGGGTGCCGAGGAAGGCGAGGTCATCACCCACGGCCTCGTCACCAAGTCCATCGAGCGGGCGCAGAAACGAGTGGAAGGAAACAACTTCGAGGCTCGAAAGCGGCTCCTGGACTACGACGACGTCATGAACCAGCAGCGGGAGGTGATCTACGACCTCCGGCTCTTCGCCCTGGAAGGGGGTGCGGACCTGCGGGGCGAGATCTGGGAAATGATCGAGACGGCCGCTACCGAGCTCGTGGACGAGGTCTGCTCGGAGGAGGTGGACTCGGCGCAGTGGGACCTTCACGGTCTCCGCCAGCGCTTCCTTACCGACTTCTTCCTGCAGGTGGAGGAACTCCCGGACGACCCGGAGGTGGAGCACGACTTCTTCGAGCGGGCCGAGGTCCTGGACGTGGTCCTGCCTGCAGCCCGGGCGCAGTTCGACCGGAAGCTGGAGAGCTTCGGGGAATACGCCGAGAAGATCCAGAGCTGGATCCTCCTCTCCGTCATCGACGACAAGTGGAAGGACCACCTCTACGACCTGGATTCCCTCAAGGCGTCCATCTCCTTCCGAGGCTGGGGGCAGAAAGACCCCCTCATCGAGTACAAGAAGGAGGCCTACGACATGTTCGTGGACCTCATGCGAGATCTGCGACGGACCGTCTCCTCCCTCTTCTACCGGGCGCAGATCGGGCAGCAGCAGCAGACCCCGGCCAGGACCGCCCAGCAGCGCCTCCAGTACTCCGGCCCCAGTGGGGCGGAGGACACCGGTGGCGCCGGCGCGGCTCGCCAGGCGGCCCGTTCGGAGCCCGGCAGGGGAGGCTCCCGGCTGGACCCGGTGGGCGTGTCCGCCGCGGCCCGGGCAGGAGCGGCCGGTGCAGGGGGCGCCGCCGGTGCCACGGATCCCTCCCGCCTGCAGACGAACCGGGGCGACGGGGACGCCGAAACCCGGCAGCCCATCACCACCGAGGACGAGCCGGGGCGGAACGACCCCTGCCCCTGCGGGAGCGGGAAGAAGTACAAGAAATGCTGCGGCGCCGTGGGCTGATCCCCGGAACGGGCAGACGGCCGCCGGGGGGCCGCGTGATCGCAGTGTGACCATCTGGGGGCCATGATGGTTCATGGTCCCAGCGCCCCGTACGGTCCGGCCCTCCCGGGAAGCTCCCCCCCGCACCTCCTCAAGGGGGTTCCCGGAGCGACTCCTCCAGCCCGGCGGCGACGCGGTCTCCCGGGTGGAGCTGGTGGCCGCGCTCCTCGCTGCTCGTCCCTCCCGGGCCCGTTCCCTTCCCCTGGGGGCCGCCCGGGACCTCCTGGACGAGGCCGGGGGCTGGATCGGCCGAATCCCCCGTCTGCTCCGAACCCGGGCCTCCGGTCTGCCCCCCGATCCCGACGCCCGCATCCGGGTCCTGGCCGGAGTGGAGCTGGGTCTCCGCATGGAGCTCGAAGCCATGCCGGAGCCCCAAAGGATCCGGGGGCCTGCCGACGTCCATCACCTCATGGCCCCCCGCCTCCGGCACCTGGACCACGAGGAGTTCCATGTGGTGGTGTTGAACACGCGCCACGCCGTCCTGGGCGTCCGGATCGTCTCCAGGGGTCTCCTGGATGCCTCACTGGTCCACCCCCGAGAGGTCTTCCGCCCCGCCCTCGAGCTTGGGGCAGCCGCCGTGATCCTGGTCCACAACCATCCTTCCGGCGATCCCTCCCCTTCTCCCGAGGACCGCGCGGTGACCCGCCGCATGGGGGAGGCCGGGGAGATCCTGGGCATCCGGGTCCTGGACCACGTGGTGGTGGGAGCGGGCAGGTGGGAGAGCGCCGGCCACTGAGCCCCTGCGTGCTCCCGAGACCGGTTGTCGGAACCGCCACACCCGGAACGGGGTCCCTCCTTCCATGACTCCTCATCTGAAGATGGCCGTCCGCCACCGAAGCTGCCGGGCCCTCCGGAGGCTCCTCCCTGCGGCCCTCGTCCTGCTCCTGTCGGGGTGTGCCGCCCTGGAAGCGTTGGCCGCACTCTCACAGGTCCGGTTCGACTTCGACCGGATTTCCTCCGTGCACCTGGTGGGGGTGAACATGATGGAGGTCCGGGAGCCCTCCGATCTCTCGGCGCTGGACGCCCTCCGCCTGGGTCGTGCCATCCGGGACCGGGAGGCCCCCCTGCAGCTGGTGGTGGACCTGGCCGGCGAGAACCCCGAGGACAATCCGGAGGCCCGGCTCACCGCGTTGGACTGGACGTTCTTCCTGGAGGAGCAGGAGACAGTACGGGGCGGGCTCCCGTCGGCCCTCTCCCTGCCCCCGGGGGAGCGGACGATCATCCCTCTCACGGTGGAGTTCGACCTGGTGGCCTTCGTGGACGACAGCCTCCGGGACGTGATCAACCTCACCGCCGCGCTGGCAGGCCTGACGGAGGATCGGCCCGATGTCCGCCTGGAGGCCATCCCCTCGGTGGACACCAGGGCGGGCCCCATCCAGTATCCCCGGCCCCTGGTCCTCCGCCCCTGAGCCGGGGCCCCCCGCCGCTCCCGGGCCGGCAGGCATTGCGCAGGAGCTTTCCAGGCATAGCATTCGGGGCTCACGGAGCATCGCTCCTCACCCCGGGTACGATCCGCCATGTCCCTCCCCTCCGAACCTGCCGCCCCTGCCGAGCCCTCGGTGATCCGCGGACTCCCTCGCCCCCTGGCCCGGGAGCTCGAGGCGTATGCGTCTCGTCTGGACGTGGACCGTATCCGGGAGGCCCATGATCTGGCGGTGACCGCCCACGAGGGTCAGACCCGAGCTTCCGGCGAGAGCTTCGTGATCCACGCCGTGGAGGTGGCCACCATCCTGGCCCGCTTCCGACTGGACACGGACTCCCTGGTGGCGGGCCTCATCCATGACGTTGTGGAGGACACGGCCTACTCCCTGGCAGACGTCCGGGACCAGTTCGGCCCCGAGGTTGCGGCCATCGTGGACGGGGTCACCAAGATCGGGAAGGTGGAGTTCCAGTCCCACACGGAGCGGCAGGCGGAGAACTACCGGAAGCTCCTCCTCTCCATGGCGGAGGATGCCCGGGTCATCCTCATCAAGCTGGCGGACCGCCTCCACAACATGCGGACCCTGGAGCACCTCCCCCGGGAGAAACAGCAGCGCATCGCCCTGGAGACCCGGGAGATCTACGCCCCCCTGGCACACCGGCTGGGGATGGCGCAGGTGAAGTGGGAGCTGGAGGACCTGTCCTTCAAGTTCCTGGAGCCCGACGAGTACGAGGAGCTCCGGAACCTCATCCAGCAGCGGCGTAAGGAGCGGGAGCGCCAGATCCTGGAGATGCAGCGTCCCCTGGAGGAACTCCTGGAGGAGTCGGGCATCCCCGCCGCGGTGACGGGCCGACCCAAGCACCTGTGGTCGGTGCACCGGAAGATCCGGAACCGGGGAAAACCCTTCGAGGAGATCTATGACCTCATGGCCATGCGGGTCACCACGGACACGGTGCAGAACTGCTATGCCGCCCTGGGGCTGATCCACTCCCGCTGGACCCCAATCCAGGAGCGTTTCCACGACTACATCGCCACGCCCAAGTCCAACATGTACCGCTCCCTCCACACCACGGTCTTCGGGCCGGGAGGTCGTCGGTACGAGATCCAGATCCGCACCGAGGAGATGCATCGGACGGCAGAGTACGGGATCGCGGCCCACTGGCGCTACAAGGAGGGCCGGTCCGACGGGAGTACGGCTTCGCAGCCCCCTGCTGCAGAGGCGGGGCCGGAGGAGGGCGAGGCATCGGAGCCCGGACGGGCTCCCCGGCCCGGCCCCCCCCCGGGCCCTGCGAAGGACGGGAGGCGCTCCGCAGACGACGAGTTCGACGAGGCCCTCTCCTGGTTCCGACAGGTGCTGGAGTGGCAGCAGGAT
>REBX01000222.1 GCA_007692505.1 Gemmatimonadales bacterium
GGTCGGTCCATCTCGGTGTGCTGGCTCTCGATGGCCATGCGCACGGCCCGGCGGGTGGGGCGGGTGACGAGGTGCGAGAAGAGGCTGGCTTCGGTGCGGCTCAGGAGGTCGTGGACATCCACCGAGAGCGAGTCGAAGGGGGAGGGCTCAGGGGGGGATGCGTCGGGGGTCATGGGCTCCCTCCCTGGCCGGGCCCCGATGGGTCCTGGGGGCCCCGGGCCGGAAGGATGATGGTGATCCAGGCACCGGGCAGCTCGGGCAGCCCCTCCTGGAGGGGGGGGCGGTCGTCCCACTCCGGGACGTCGGCGATGCGGGCCGTTCCGCTCCGGATGGAGATGAGGCCGCCCCAGCGCCGCACCTGGCGGCGGATCTGCTGGATCCCCTGGCCACGGCCCTGGTCCGGGAAGCGGGTGATCCCGTGGATGAAGGCGGCCTCCAGGGCGGTGGCATCGCTCCAGCGGGCCCCGTAGCGGCCGGCGTGGCGATCGGCCAGCGAGCCCCGGAACCCCACCCCGGCGTCCCCCACGGCCACTACCAGGACGTGGCGGCCCAGGCGTCGCTCCCAGTGGTAGCTCTGCGCGGCGACCCAGCCCGGCGCATCGGCGTGTTCCAGGATGTTGCCGCAGACCTCCGAGAGGAGGACCGAGAACTGGAGGACTGCGCTCATGGGGTAGCCCAGGGTCCGGGAGAGGATGGCCCCGGCCCGCTCCTGGACGTGCTCCACGAGCTGGTGGACGTCCCGGTTCTCGGCGATGGAGGTGACCTCCAGGAGGGCATCGGAGGGACGGCCGCCCCGAGGGTTCGGGGGGTCATCGATCTCGGCCACGGCCCGGGCGGCGGCCACCAGGTTCATCCTGGCCAGGTAGCCGGACACGTCCCGGGACTCGGGAAGGTGGATCCGGGCCCGATGCCCGGTGCGGAGGTGGACCAGGCGGGCGGCCCCCAGGAGCCCCAGCATCCCCGGCGGATCCACCCAGCGGACCCGCCGGGCATCCAGGAGGACGCGGAGTTCGGAGGATGCCGAATCGGCGTCGGTCCGGCCGGCGGGGCCGGCAGACCCCAGCGCCTGGTGGACGGCCTCCAGGAGCTCGTCCACGGCCTCCTCTCCCAGCGTCGGGGGGACGGCCACCACCTTCAAGAACCCACCTCCACCGCTGTAGCCCGGAGATGGGCGGCGAGGCCCGCGGTCCCGCGGCGTCGTGCGTTCATGGCGGCCATCCGGTGTGCGGTGTCCATTGCGGTGGGCAGGTCGTCGCCTGCCAGGAGCCGGGCGAAGGTGGCGGCGCCCCACACGTCACCGCAACCGGTGGGGTCGGGGTCGGCCACCTGGGGGAGGGACGGGGCCGGCCGGAAACGGAGGGGCGGGAGTCCGGCGGGGGGACGGGCTCCGGCGAGGGGCTGGGCGCCCCGAGGGGCGCGTTCTCCTGGCGGCCCGTCGGGTTCCGGGACGGTGCGCAGCCCGGGCCAGGAGGCCGGGTCGGGCCGGAAGCCGGGGACGGTGGCGCACGAGGCTCCGGCGGCCCCCTTCGTCACCACCTGGAGGAGGGGCCCCCGGAACGGCCCGGGGAAGGGAGCCGAGGAAGGGGCCGGGGGCGGAGCCGCGGGAGGCCACGACCGCCGGAGCCGATCCGCCTCGTCCTCGTTCGTCTGCACGGCGTCGGACAGCTGGAGCCACCCTGCGGCCTCCGGGAGGAGGCGGGGCGACCGGCGGCCGTCCTCGTCCCGGTCCAGGAGGAGGGAGTGGAGGTCGGTCCAGAGGGGGCCCGACCACCCCTGCCGGAGGCCCCGGAGGGCCGGGAGGGTGGTCTCGAACCCGGTAATGAAGTTCAGGAAGAGGGCACGGGCTCCCCGGGCGGCCTCCACCAGCTCTGCGGAGGTGAACGGGGGCGGAACGTGGAGGAGGCGCTCGTCCACCCTCTCGGGGCCCCGGTACCGGAGCTCCACCGTGGGCATGGGCCCGTCGTGGAGGAGGAGGCCGGCGAGGTCCACCTCCATGGGGAGGTCGGCCAGG
The DNA here is from genome assembly GCA_007692505.1 of Gemmatimonadales bacterium. Taxonomy (GTDB): domain Bacteria; phylum Gemmatimonadota; class Gemmatimonadetes; order Longimicrobiales; family Gaopeijiaceae; genus REBX01. The sequence continues at coordinate 2,012 of REBX01000222.1, forward strand.
CGGGCCCGGACCCGGGGCGCCTCGCCCCGGGGGATGCGGAGGAGGGGGCGTACGACCCAGCCCCGGCTCGGGAGGGCCGCAGCGAGGGCCTCCAGGGAGAAGGCGATTCCGCCCCAGTCCTCCAGGGGCGGGCCGTCGTCCCGGTGGAGGGCGTCCCGGACCAGCGTCCCCACCACGACCAGGACGGGCACGGTGGACCTCAGTCCGTCTCGTTCAGGGAGAGGACGGCCAGGAAGGCCTCCTGGGGGATCTCCACGGTGCCCACCTGCTTCATCCGCTTCTTTCCCTCCTTCTGCTTCTCCAGGAGCTTCCGCTTCCGGGTGATGTCGCCGCCGTAGCACTTGGCCGTCACATTCTTCCGGACGGCCCGGACCGACTCCCGGGCCACGATGCGGTTCCCGATGGCGGCCTGCAGGGCCACCTCGAACTGCTGCCTGGGGATGAGCTCCCGGAGGCGCTTGACCAGGTTGCGGCCGTGGGTGTCTGCCTTGTCCTCGTGGATGATCACGGAGAAGGCATCCACCGCATCGCCGTTCACCAGGATATCCAGGCGGACCAGGCGGTCCGGACGGTACTCGCTGAACTCGTAGTCCAGGCTGGCGTAGCCCCGGGTGCCGCTCTTCAGCCGGTCGTAGAAGTCCAGGACGATCTCCGCCAGTGGGAGGTCGTACTCCAGCTCCACCCGCTGGGGGTCCAGGTATTCCATCCCCCGGAACACGCCGCGGCGGTCGTGGGCCAGCTTCTGGACGTTCCCGATGAACTCGGCGGGACACATGATCCGGGCGTGCACCACCGGCTCGGAGATGCTCTGGATGCGGCCGGGGTTCGGGAGCTTGGTGGGCGTCTCCACCGTGATCTCGGTCCCGTCGGTGAGCTTCACGTTGTACTTCACGTTGGGGACGGTGGTGATGAGCTCGACCCCGAACTCCCGCCCCAGCCGCTCCTGGACGATCTCCATGTGAAGGAGCCCCAGGAAGCCGCACCGGAACCCGAAGCCCAGCGCCGCCGAGGTCTCGGGCTCGAACTGGAGCGCAGCATCGTTCAGGGTGAGGCGGTCCAGGGCCTCCCGGAGCTCCTCGTACTCGTCGGAGTCAGTGGGGTAGAGCCCGGCGAAGACCATGGGCCGGACCTCCTGGTAGCCAGGGAGCATCTCGGTGGCCTTCCGGTCCGCGTCCAGGATCGTGTCCCCCACCCGGGTGTGGGCCACCTCCTTCACCGCGGCCACCAGGTAGCCCACCTCGCCGGGGAGGAGGCGCTTCTGCGGGACCCGGCCCAGGCGCTGGTAGCCCACCTCCGTCACCTCGTACTCCTCGTCCCGGGCCCCGAAGGTGATCCGGGTCCCCTCCTCCAGGACTCCGTCCACCACCCGGATGGAGGGGACGGCGCCCAGGTACTTGTCGTAGTAGGAGTCGAAGATGAGGGCCCGGAGGGGGGCGTCCGGGTCGCCGGTGGGGGCCGGGACCCGGTTCACCACGGCGTCCAGGATCTCGTCGATGCCCCGACCGTCCTTGGCGCTGGCCAGGATGACCTCCTCCGGCTCCACCCCCAGGAGGTCCACCAGCTCCTCCCGGCGCCGTTCGGGCTCGGCCCCCGGCAGGTCGATCTTGTTCAGGACCGGGATGATCTCGAGGCCGGCATCCATGGCCAGGAAGAGGTTCGACAGGGTCTGCGCCTGGACGCCCTGGCTCGCGTCCACCACCAGGAGCGCGCCCTCGCAGGCGGCCAGAGACCGCGAAACCTCGTAGGTGAAGTCCACGTGCCCGGGGGTATCGATGAGGTTCAGCTGGTACTCGGTGCCGTCGGCCGCCCGGTGGTCCATGCGGACCGCGTGGAGCTTGATCGTGATGCCCCGCTCCCGTTCCAGCTCGTTGGAATCCAGCACCTGCTCCCGCATGGCCCGCTTGTCCAGTGCCCCGGTGGCCTCCAGTAGGCGATCCGCCAGGGTGGACTTCCCGTGGTCGATGTGGGCGACGATGCAGAAGTTTCGGATGTGGTCGATGCTCACGAGGGGACCCGGACGGACACGAGGGAGCAGGGCAGGAACGGGCCGGCGGGGTTGAATCCCCACGTGCCCGGTCGAACCCTGAACATAACCGGCCGGGAGAGGGGGGATCAATCGAGCCACTGGTGCGGGAGCCCCCCGGGATGCTAGCGTCAGGGAACTGCGCCCTGCCCTTCCACCCGGCCATCCCATGTCCCTTAGGCGCACACCGTCTCACCGGTCCCCCTCCCGCAGGCTCCCGGACCGCCTCCCCCGCCGACCTCGGACCGGGGGCCTTCTCCCCCTCGTCCTCGTCCCCATGGCCGCCCTGGCGGTGCTGGCTTCGACAGTGCCCCTGGCGGCCCAGTCGGTGGAGGAGCAGATCCGGACCCTGGCGGGGCCCAACGCCGAAGCCTGGGCACGCCCCCTCACCGACGGCCTGGCCCGCGCGGTAGGGACGGGCTGGTTCGACAGAGCGCGGCCCCTCGATGCCCTGGGCTTCGACCTCTCCATCCACGCCCTCATCGCCCGCCCCGGCGACGAGCAGCGGCAGTTCTCCGCCATCCTCCCGTCGGAGGTGACGATCCCCGACTCCCAGGGGGGCACCACCACCTTCCAGGACCCTTGGCGCATCCAGGGGGGCGGGGACGGGGTGACGCCCACGGCGCTGGGCCGGGGCGAGGGCGTGCGCCTGGAGCCCGACGGCGCCTTCCGGGCCGAGCTCCAGTCACGGGGTGAAGACCCGGACGACTTCCGGATCCGCTTCCCCTCCGGCCTGGACCTCCGCGCGGTCCCCGCCGCCGTCCTCTCGGTGAACCTGGGAGTGGGGCTGGGGACCGAGGTGGCCGGTCGCTGGCTCCCCTCCCTGGATATCGATCCCGATGTGGGGAAGATCGGCCTCACCGGCTTCGCCCTCCGCCACGACGTGACCCGCTGGTTCGACTTCCCCCTGGACGTGAGCGTGAGCCATGGCAGGCAGGAGGTCACCGCGGGGGACTGGCTCTCCATGGAGACCCGGGAGAACTGGATCGTGACGGGTCGGACCCTGGGGCCCATCTCGGCCTTCGTCGGTGGGGGATGGAGGTCCGCCTCCACCACGGTGCGCTACACCGTGGAGAACCCCTCCCACAGACCGGGGCTCCCCTCCGATGGGGTGGAGGAGGTCCTGGATCTCTCCCTGGACCGGTCCGTTGCCTGGAACGCCGGCGTACGCCTGCAGCTCCTCATGATGAACATGGCGGCCCAGTATGTCTGGGACGACATGGAGAGCTTCCAGGTCCGGGTCGGGTTCGGCATCCCCTGACCCCCGTGAACGGCCGGGACGCAGACCCCGGGGGCGACGGCTCCCCGGGAAGGAGGGAGGGCGGGGCCGGAGGGCCCGCTGCCCGCAGCCCGGAGCAGGTGGCCCCCGAACTCCTGGCCCGCATGGGGCCCGTGGACCTGGTGGCCCGCCGGATGGTGGACGGGACTCTGGCTGGCCTCCACCGGTCCGGCCGGCGGGGCACCTCCGCCGAGTTCGCCGAACTCAGGGCCTACCGACCCGGCGATGACCTCCGCCACGTGGACTGGCGCATGGTGGGCCGCTCGGACCGCTTCTACGTGAAGGAGTACCGGGAGGACACCCACCTGGTGTCCCGGATCCTCCTGGACGCCAGCGCCTCCATGGGGTGGAGCTCCCGCCCGGGAGAACTCCCATCCAAGCTCTGGTACGGGAAGCTTCTGGCGGCCTGCCTGGGCCTCCTCCTCCTGCGCCAGGGGGACCGGGTGGGGCTCGTCGCCTTCGACGACACCCTCCGGAACCGGGTCCCCCCCAGGGGAGGCCCCCGCCAGCAGCGTGAATTCCTGCGCCGGATCCGGGAGGTGGAGGCCGGTGGAGGGACGCTGGCCCACACCGCCCTTCGGGACGAGGCCACCGCCATGCAGCGACGGGGCCTGGTGGTCCTGGTCTCCGACCTCCTGGTGGATCCGGACCCGGTCACCCGGATCCTCACCACCCTGGCCCGCCGGGGCCACGACGTCCGGGTGATCCACCTCATGGATCCCGGCGAACGCACCCTGGAGGGCGGGGGACGGCGGCGGTTCGTGGACCCGGAGACGGGACGGAGCCTGGACGTGTCCGTCCCCGAGATCCGGGACGCCTACCGGGAGACGGTGAGCCGGGTCCTGGAGGAGTGGCGCCGGCGCCTGGGGGCTGCCGGGGTGAGCTACCGGCTGTGCTCCACGGACCGGCCACCGGTGGAGGCGCTCAATCGGGTCCTGTCGCCGGGGCGGCCTGCCGGCCGCCACAGGGGGACCCCTCCGAGGCGCGTCTCGCCTTGACCTTCCTGGCCCCCCTTCTCCTGGCCCTCCTGGCCGCCCTGGCCGTCCCCCTCGTCCTCCACCTGAGGCGGCAGCGACAGGTGCCCTCGTCGTTCCCCGCCCTCCGCTACCTGGAGGACACCCTCCAGCGGACCTCCCGTCACCTCCGCCTCCGGAACCGGCTCCTCCTCCTGGTTCGCCTGGCCCTCCTGGCGGTCCTGGCCCTGGCGGCGGCCCGACTGGTCCTCCCCGTGGGGGGCGGCACCCACCCTCCGGCGGCCGTGGTCCTGGTGGTGGACGACGGGATCCGGTCCGCCACCGTGCTGGAGGACCGGATCGTCCTGGACCACCTCCGGGAGAAGGCAGGCGAGCTCCTGGCCGCCCTGGGACCCGCGGATCGGGTGTGGATCCTCCACGGCACCGGGGAGGGTCAGGTCGTGGGACCCGACTCCCCCGCCGGGGCCCGTCGGGCCCTGGCCGGGCTGGAACCCGGGAGCGCCCCGCCCCACCTCCCCGGACTCCTGGCTCGGGGCAGGGCCATCCTGGAGGCCCGGTCCGAGGCCCGGACGCACCTGGTTCTGGCGAGTGCGGACCCTGTGGCCGGGGAGGACGGGGCCCGGCCCGACGCAGTGGTGGGGCGGGACCTTGCCCTTCCCCCGAACACGGGGATCGCCGGGGTGGAGGTCGTCCGGGGAGGCGCCCGGGACCCCAACGACGAGCTGGAGCTCCTGGTGAGCCTGGTGGGAGACGAGCCGGCCGGACGGGAGGTCCGGTTCCAGGCCGCCCCCGACGGGGCCGGCGGGACCCTGGACCCGGAGTTGCGGGTGCAGGCCCTCTCCAACGGGGGCGGACGGGCCCTCCTCCGCCTCCCGCCCCCGGGAGAGGAGGGCTGGGTCCTGGGCCACGTGGAGATCGAGGCCGATGCCCTCCGGGCCGACGACCGGGCCCCCGTGGCGGTGGAGGTGGGCGGGCAGGTTTCCCTTCGACTCATCACGGACCCCGACGAACCCTCCACCTCATGGCTCCGGGAGGCCGCTCGGGTGCTGGAGGCATCGGGTGGGGTGGAGGACGTGTCCGACGCCCCGGCCTCCCCGGGGGAGACCTGGATCCTGAACGGGCTCCCGGGGATCGAGGCCCTGGAGGACCCCGAGGCGCTCCCGCCCTCCACCACACTCCTCCTGGTTCCCCCTGGCGAGGTCACCTCCCTCCCCCGCCTCGACCGGGCCCTGGCGGAGTTCGGTGCGGGCTGGAGCATACGGGCCGGCGACGGCGGACGTCCCGGGCCCCTCCTGGCCGAGGGGGGCATCTTCGCCCCCGGGGTCCGGGACGCCCTGGCCGGGTCCACGGTGGCCGGGAGCCGACACCTGGAGCCCCGGGCCGGGGTCGAGGGGTCTCCTGGCCAGGTCCGCCTCCGCACCGCAGACGGCCGCCCCTGGCTCGTGGAGGCGAGCGTCGGCGACCGGACCCTCCTCATCATGGGGTCCGACGGTGTGGCGGAGGGGTCGAACCTGGGTCGTTCCGCCGCCGGCATCCTCCTCCTGGACACACTCCTGGAGCAAGGGACCGGAACCCCCGCTCCGGGCGCCGGTATCGACACGTCTGTCCTTCCGCCGCCTGTCACGTCGCCTGGCGCCCGTCCCGAGCCCGAGCCCCCCGCAGGACCCGGGGCCTCCGGTCTTCTCGGGGACCGCCGGGGAGGCGAGGTTTCCGCTTGGCTCCTGGCGCTGGCCCTCGTCCTCCTCCTCCTGGACGGCTGGCTGGGCCGGAAGACACCGGCACGGCCGGACACGGGAACCGACCCCGCCCCTCCCAACCCACATCCGAATTGAGTTCCGTTACCACCACGTCTGCACAGCCCTCCTCCGCCGAAGGCACGAAGCCCCGACGCCTGCACCCCGTGGTGGAGGCCACCATGGGGGCCCCTGCCCTCCGGGCGCTGCTGGACGCGCCCCCCGAGCCGGGCTCGCTGGTCCGCATGGAAGGGGCCACGGGCTCCCTCCCCTCCACGGTAGTGGCCGCGCTCCACCAGGGGCTCCCCGGCCGGATCCTGGTGGTGGTGGCCGAGGGACCCGACCCGGCCCGCCGGGTGGAGGCCGACCTCTGCAGTCTCCTGGGGGAGGACGCCGTCCGCCTCTTCCCCCAGGGCGAGAGCCTGCCGTACGGGGAGGACGAAGACCCCAGGATCAGCGGACTCCGGGTGGAGGCCATCGAGGCCCTCCTGTCGGGGTCGGCCCGGGTCTTCGTGACCACCCCACGAGGTCTCCAGGAGCGTATCGAGCTCCCCGATCGGCTGGGGCGGCTTCGACTGGACCTGGCCGCCGGCGAGGAGATCGGGTTCGGGCTCCTGGTGGAGGAGCTGGAGACCCTGGGCTAC
>REBX01000155.1 GCA_007692505.1 Gemmatimonadales bacterium
GCGCCTACGATCTGGCTCCCTGGCGCTCCCAACGGTGGCGCCCTGTACTTCTTCAACGGCCTTCTAGGCGAACGCCACCTGCCGGATGAGGGCCAGAGCAGCAACGGGGCGAGCCCGACATACCGCTGCAAGCGCCCCCACAACGGCCTCGGTGGTCACGCGGTATTTGTCGGCCGGATAGCGTTCGAGCACCTGGCAGGCGTCTTCCTGGGGAAGAGCTCGGGCATGGCCGGCGCCGTCCACCCGTCGATCGAAACGGCGGACGAGGAGGCCGAGGGCGCCCTCGCCGTCCTCCACCACCTCGGCGTGCGCCGTCTCGAGGCCGGATCTTCGAGCGGCCTGGAGGAAGAACATCTCGTTGGCCACGAGATGGGGAAACTCCGGGGGATCGAGCTTCAGGAAGTACCGCCGACCCTTCTGCGCCACCGGCAGGTTGATCATCCGGGCGGAGACCTTGTCCTGCACCCCGGGAATCGCCACCCGGTCCAGCGCCGCCGGGTCTCCGACGGATCGTGCGAGCAGATCCGCGAATCGAACCTTCGTCCAGTCCTCCACCAGGAGGGCGGGGCGGACCTGGTCCGGCATCGGGTCTCCGTCGGGCACGACCCGGACGTCACCCACGGCGTCCACGCCCACGGCCAGCAACAGGGACAACTCGTCGTCCGCCGACGTCTTCAGGGCGGTCCGGAGGAGATGGAGGCGACGACCCTCCGGGAGGAGTCCGGACTGCCGCTCGCTCCACCCCGCGGATCTCGGACAGGGACCTCATGGGGCCCGGTCCTCCGGGGTCGCCCCCGGGTCGGGACGGGTCACCCGCCCCGTGCCCGGAACCAGACGGAGGTCGAGGCCCAGCACCTCCAGGACGTCCAGAACCTTGTCCAGGCGAAGGGTGTCCTTCCCCGCTTCCAGGGTGTGGACGAAGCGGGCAGAACACCCTGCCAGGTCCGCAACTTCCGCCTGGCGAAGCCCCAGCGATTCCCGACGGGCGCGCGCCGTCTCGCCCAGGGCGCGGATGCGGGGGGAAGGGCTGGCGAGCGAATCGGCCGGGAGACGGTGCGACATGAGTGGCCTCGCCTCGAAGGTGAGTGATCGTGCATTTCCCGCGAAGATTGGCGACGCCACGGAAGAAATGCACGACTTACATGCACGATCGTTCGCATCCACCCCAAAAAGCGGACGAGGCGCCCTACCTGCCGCCCCGGGATGCACGCCCGCGCATCCTACCAGCGGAGCAGGCTCGCCGCCCAGGTGAAGCCGGCGCCGAACGCCGCCAGGCACACCAGGTCGCCACGCTTCACCTGCCCAGCCTCCACCGCTTCGCTGAGGGCAATGGGAATGGAGCCCGCCGTCGTGTTTCCGTAGCGATGGATGTTGGAGGCCACCTTCTCCTCGGGCATCCCCATCCGGCTCCGCACCGCCTCCGTGATCCGGGCGTTTGCCTGGTGGGGCACCAGGAAGTCCAGCTCCTCGGGCGTGTGCCCCGCCTTCTCCAGCACCTCGGCGATGACCTCGGGAAAGCGCCGCACCGCGTTCTTGAAGACCTCCCGGCCATTCATGCTGGGCGCCGTGTCGCCGGCCTCGATCTGCTCCGGCGAGATGAAGGGCGACGATCCCAGCCCCGGCTTCCGGATGCAGAGGTCCAGGGCGTGGGCGCCGTCGCCGTGGAGGGCATGGGCCAGGAGGCCCTCGCCATCCACGGCTTCCACGCAGGCCGCACCGGCTCCGTCCCCGAAGAGGACCGCCGTGTCCCGTCCCTCGTTCGTCATGCGGAGGCCCCGGGAGTGCACTTCGGCCCCCACCACCAGGATCCGGCGATACATCCCCGACCGGATGTAGGCATCGGCGGTGGCCAGGGCGTAGACGAAGCCGGTGCACTGCGTCCGGAGGTCGAGGGCGCCCACGTGCCCCATCCCCAGCTGCGTCTGGAGGAGCACGCCGTTGCCCGGGAAGTAGAGGTCCGGCGAGAGGGTGGCGAAGAGGATGAAGTCCACGTCGTCCACGGACCATCCGGCCCGGTCCAGCGCCTTTCGGCTCGCGGCTTCAGCCAGGTCCGTGCACGAGGTCCCTTCGTCCACGAAGCGGCGCTCCACGATGCCCGTCCGCTCCCGGATCCACTCGTCGGACGTGTCCATGAGCCGGGACAGGTCGTGGTTCGTGACCACCCGGTCCGGCAGGTGGTGGCCCATGGCGGCGATGCGCGCCCGCGGCCCCTCCGGCGCCGGCCCTCCCGTCGTCAACGCTGCACCCGCACGGCCTCGATCTCCACCTCCACGGTCATGATCCCTTCCTCGAGCATCCGCATGAGGTTGTCGGACTGGTCCATGATCCCCCGGATGATCTCGCCCATTTCACCCTCCATGGGCAGCCCGGGGGGCAGCCCCCCGTCGATCATCTCGAGCTGCATCCGGATCTCGGCGCGGTCCTCGTCGGAGAGGACGAAGCGGGCCATGTCCGTCTCCAGGACGATGGAACCGGCATGGCGGAACCCGTCCGTCTCCTGCCAGTCACGCATCTCGTACGTGAGCCAGGTCTCGTGGGTCTCGCCCTCGTGGGTCACCGTGCCTTCCCAGCGCATCCCCAGGAAGTCCAGCGTCTCCACGTCCAGGTAGATCGTGCCCTCGCCATCCTCGAAGCGGACGTCCTCGTCCAGCTCCTCGCCGGGGATCCACTCGTCGATCCCGCCCCGGACGGCCATCTGGTGGGCCGTGCGCCCCCCGAACTCCGCCTCGCCCAGGAGTTCTGCGGTGCCGGAGAAGGCCTCCAGGTCCACGTCCATGAGGCCGGCGCTGCCCATCCCCTCCATCTCGCCACCCATGATGTTGCCCATGGCCTCCATCTCCACGAAGCGGAGGTGCCGGATCCCGGCCTCGTCCTCCACCACCTCGAAGCGGGAGGTGCTGGGGATGCCCATCTGGCGAGAATCCATCTCCAGGCCCGCGATCCCATCCAGCTGGCTGCTCTGGCGCTCCAGGGCCTGCCCCAGGAGCTCGTCGGCGGACTGGCCGTGGACCGGAGCCGAAAGCGCCAGGACGCCCAGGAGGAGGAGGGCCGGGAAGAAGAGGACGGGGAGGGAGCGGCCCGCAGCGGCAGGGGCGTGCCGGACTTGATCAGGCATTGGGAGTTCCCGGGATCGGGGTGTGAGGGTGCAGGCGACGGTGCCGAGCAACGACGAGGGGGCGGAGGGTGATGCCGATGGGCACCCCGCCCCCCCCATCGTGGAACCGCAGCGGCCCCGGGAGGTTCCGCCCCGAACTCCCTTGGGCCATATTTCCGAAGATGTGGCAGTGGAAATTCCCAGGAACCCCCCGGAGGTCCCCATGACCGTTCGTCCCCGCGCCCTGTCGGCCCCGACAGCCGCCCCCTCCCTCGCCGGCCCGGCGTTTGTTGCCCTGGTGCTGGCCGCCCTCCTGGCCTGGGCACCCCTCCCTGCCGCCGGCCAGACTGCGACTCCCGCCACTGCCGCGCCCAGCGCCGCGGGGCTGAGTGCCGAGGAGGCCATCGCCACCATCACGGAGGAGAGCTTCTACAACCGGCTCTACTTCATCGCCTCCGATGCCCTCATGGGCCGGGACACCCCGAGCCCCGGCCTGGAGGCTGCCGCCAAGTACATCGTGAGCGAGTACAAGCGGATGGGGGTCCAGCCCGCCGGTGAGGACGGCACGTACTACCAGCGCTGGCCCTACCGGCAGATCCGGACGGACGCCGATGCGGCCACCCTGGAGATCCGGGGCGATGCCGGCACCCTTGCCTTCGACGGCGGGAGCATGGCCGTGCGAGGCGCCAGCGACGAGGCCCTGGAGCTGGGCCTCGTGGCCGTGGGCGCCCCCGGGGACATCGCAGGCCAGGAGCTCGAGGGTCGGGCCCTGGTCTTCCACCACCCCGGCGAACTCTCACAGCAGTGGTTCCAGCAGGCGAACCAGGTGGCAAACGCCGCTGGCGCAGCTGGCGCCGGAGCCGTGATCCTCGTGGTGGACGATGCCATGGCGGCCGAAGGGCTCCCCCAGCTCAGGCAGAATTTCCAGGGCGCCCAGTGGCGCATGGGATGGGAGCTGCCGCTGCCGCAGCTCTTCGTGACCCGTAGCGACTTCGCCCAGGCAGTGGAGGCTGCAGCCGGCGACGGTACCCTGCCTGCAGGCGAGCTGCAGGCCAGTCTTGCCGGAGAGCTCCCCGCCGAGATCCTGGTGGACGGCCGCCCCCCCAACGTGGTGGGCAAGATCGAGGGCTCGGACCCGGAACTCAGGGACGAGTACATGGTGCTCTCGGCCCACTTCGACCACATCGGGGTCACGAGCAACCCCGTGGACGGTGACTCCATCAACAATGGCGCCGATGACAACGGCTCGGGCACCGTAGCCCTCATGGAGGTGGCCCGGGCCATCTCGGAGATGGACGAGGCGCCGCGGCGCTCCATCCTCTTCGTCCATGTGAGCGGCGAGGAGAAGGGGCTCCTGGGCTCGGAGTGGTTCGTGGAGCAGCCCACGGTGCCCCTGGAGTCCATGGTGGCCAGCATCAACGCCGACATGATCGCCGGGGACCAGCACACCGACACCCTGGTGGTCATCGGGAAGGACTACTCCTCCCTGGGGCCCCTGGTGGACGAGATCAATGACGGGATGCCCGAGCTGAACCTCACCACGTCGGACGACCTCTGGCCCGAGCAGCGCTTCTTCTTCCGCTCCGACCAGTTCCACTTTCTCCGGAAGGAGATCCCCTCCCTCTTCTTCTTCACCGGCGTGCACGAGTGCTACCACGCCGTGTGCGACACGGTGGACTTCGTGGACCACGACAAGGGGGCCCGGATCACCCGGCTGCTGGCCCACAGCGTGCTGGAAATTGCCAACGCCGACGAGCGCCCGCAGTGGGACCCGGCGGGCCTGGAAGAAGTGCGCGAGCTCACCGGTGGAGGCCGCTGACCGGTGACCGACCCTGCCCCGACAGGTGAGGGCCCCATCCCCACACCTGACGGCGGCGACCACGAGCGCCCGGTGGCCAGGATCCCCTTCGCGGGGGACCTGGTGGCCGGGCGCTTCGTGCATCGCCCGAACCGCTTCCTGGTGGAGGCCCGCATCCCCGGCTCCACCGAGCCCGTAAAGGCCCACCTCCCGGACCCGGGACGACTCCGGGAGCTCCTGGTCCCCGGGGCCCCCGTGTGGCTGGAGCCCGCCCGGGACCGCCCCGGCGCCCCGCCCCGGAAGACCCGCTGGACGCTCCGCCTGGTGGAGAGCGTGGATGGCTCCCGCCTGGTGTCGCTGGACACCACGCTCCCGAACCGCCTTGTGGAGGCCGCGCTCCGGGCCCGGGCGCTGCCCGAGTTCGAGGGCTGGGAGCTCGTGCGCCCCGAGGTGACCCGGGGTCGCTCGCGCTTCGACTTCCTCCTGGCGGAGGCGTCGGGCGGGGCGGTGGGCGGGTCCGCCAGCAGGGCGGGGGTCGAACCCAGAGGCGGCGCGGAGGAGCGCCCTCGCCGCGAGCTCCTACTGGAGGTGAAGAGCGTGACCCTGGTGGAGGACCGGGTGGCCCTCTTCCCCGACGCCGTAACGGCCCGGGGGCGGCGCCACGTGGAGGAGCTGGCCGAGCTGGCTCGGGGCGGGACGGATGCCGGGGCGGGGGCGCAGGCCCGAGCCGGGGCCCATGCGTCAGCCGATTCCGGAACGAGGGCCGCGGTGCTCTTCGTGGCCCAGCGGGACGACGTGGAGGAGATCCGCGCCGCCCGCAGCATCGACCCCGCCTTCGCCGACGCGCTGGCGGACGCCCGAGCGGCCGGGGTCAGCCTCCTGGGGCGCCGCTGCCGGGTGGACGCTGCCGGGGTCAGCCTCCTGGGGCCGGTGCCTGTTTCGGTGGGCTGAGGGGAGCAATCCATCGGCGTTTCGACAGGCCTCCGGGCGCTCCTGGTATGGAGCCGGACGGGAGGGCCGCAGGGCCTGGGGCTCCTTGCTTCGGCCTCCAGGCTCGAGATCGGGACCCATCCGCAGTCCGCCCCCGCCGCCCCCGCCGCCCCCGCCACCAGTCCGCCCCCGCCAGTGGCGCCCGCACCCGCGGCGCGTGCGGCACCGGTCCACCGTCCCCCCCGCGTGTGCGTTTTTCCGAACCTCCCCGTGTGTGGTTTTTACCCATTATTGAACGAAACCCTGCAGACAGTGCTGGTGCCCGCCCTCCGTGCAGGGTTTTGCCCATTATTGAACGAAACCCTGCACGCGCGGAGGAGTGGGTGGGGGTTTCCGAACCCCGGGTTCGCAGTGGGGAGGGATCCGCCCCCGAGCCCGTGCCCGGACCGGGCCAGGAGCCAGAATGAAGGATGGCGGGCGGCGACGCCGCCCACCGCCTATTAGTTTTTTATATAGAACTCTGCCAAGACGACAGAAGAGTATGAGTTTTTTGTATAACCCTACTCGAGGAGCGTCCTGGCAGGGGACCGTGGGGCCTCGCGCTCGTGGCCTTCGCATGTGCACGTTCTGCCGATCATGAACGAAACCGCACTCGGAACGCGGGCTTCCCAGAGGCGGGTGCGCCCTGGCCCACGATCGGCCGCAAGCGCACCCGCGACCCCGGTGGTCCCTGCACTTCTCCCACATCCCCCTACTCCCGCCCCGCCCCCAGCTCCACCACCTCCCCGGCCCGGAGGAATACCAGGCTCGCGTCCACCTCCTCGGGGGCACACCCCTCCAGGCGGGCCACGGCCCGGCGATACGCCTCCACCTGGGGACGGTAGTGGGCCACCCGCTGGGCCAGGGCCTCCGCGTCGTCGGGGGGCACCCGGTCCGTCTTCCAGTCCAGGATGCGGGGGCGGTCGCCGCCCACCTCCAGCCGGTCCACGATCCCCCGGACCAGCGCCCCGTCCAGTCGCACCAGAAAGGGCTCCTCCGTCCGGATCTCCACACCGGACCGGGGCGCCAGCGCGGCAGACACCCGGGGCGCCGCCAGCCAGCCCTGCACCGCTGCCAGGAGCTCGTCCACCTCCCGGAGCTCGGGGGCCACCCGGCGGGCGATGGCCCGGAGCCGGTCGGCGCCGGGGAGGGCCTCCTCCACACCTCCTGAGGGATGGATCCAGCCCAGCTCCTCCATCCAGGCGTGGATGAGGGTGCCCTCGGACCGGGCGCGGGCCGCCGAGTCGCTCCCGGAGAGGATCCAGTCCAGGCGGCGGAGGCCGTCTCCCTCCAGCGACGACGGGGTATGGCGGGGGAGGAGTCGGCGGCGACGGTCCGGGGAAACGGACTCCAGGGGGAGGGGCCGGGGCGAGGCTGGCACCACCGGCACGGTGCGGGGCCGTCGGGGAGCCGGGGCCGACTCCAGGGTGCCCTCGGCGTGGAGGAGGGATTCGGGCTCGAGCGCGCCGTTTCCCAGCCCCAGGGCGTGGCGGACGAGGGCGCTTCCGGTGAGGGTCCCGTCGGAGAGCTTTTCGGGCATGAGGAAGAGCTCCACCCCGGTGCGGGCCCGGGTGAGGGCCACGTACACGGCGCTCAGCCCGTCGCGGAACTGGGCACCCTGGGTGGCACCCACCGCCTGGGCAGCCTGGGGGAAGAGGGCTTCCTGCTTTCGGGGGATGCCGGGCCAGACCCGGACCACCGGGCCGTCGGGGCGATCCCGCCAGGGGTGGACGAGTTCGCCCCCCGACGAGGTGAGGGACTGGTCCAGGTCGGGGAGGAGGACGATGTCGAACTCCAGGCCCTTGGACTGGTGAATCGTCATGACCCGCACCCGGGCGGCGCTGGGCGACTCCATGCGCTCGGTGGCCACCCAGCGGACGAACTCGGACGGGCGGAGGGAGACGGGGGCCTCGTCGTGGCGCCAGGCGAGTTCGGTGAGCTGCTCCAGGCGCTCCCGGTCCCGGGCGGTGGGCAGCGTGTCGGGGTGCCCCACCAGTGTGCGGACCCAGCGGGAGAGGACGGGGCCGTAGCCCTCCTCCAGGAGGCGGCGGCGAAGACCCGGTGTCCCCCCGGCCTCCTTCAGGAGCCCACGAACCGGCGAGTGGTGCACCAGGTAGGCCGCCACCCGGTCGTCGGGGTGGTCCGCCAGGCGGAGGGCCTCCAGGACGGCGGCCACGGCGGGGGCGTCGGTGACGGGCACGCCCCCCTCGCCGGAGGCCTCCACCCCCATGCGGGCGAGGGTCGTCACCAGGTGGGCCACGCTCCGGTTGTTCCGGACCAGGATGCCCACGTCCAGGTGGGGGGCCTCCTCCCGGAGCTCTGCGGCCCTGCGGGCGGCAGCGCCCAGGACCCCGGTGCGGACGGACTCGTTTCGACGGTCTCCCTCGGGCCCCGTGCTCACCCGGACGTGGCCGGGGGGCACGGCGTCGGGGCGGGCAGGAGCGTGGTCCCGGAAGCGCTGGAGCCAGAGGTGGGTGGCCTCCGAGAGGGGGGCGGTGTCGGAGGTCTCCTGGAGGAGGGCGGGCAGCTGGGGCAGGGCTCCGAAGACCCGGTTCACGAAGTCCAGCACGGCGGGGGTGGAGCGCCAGCTCTCGTGGAGGGGGACAGGGGGAAGGCCGATCCCGTCTTCCAGCGCCTCCAGGAGGCGGGGCTCGCCCCCCCTCCACCCGTAGATGGACTGCTTTGGATCGCCCACCACCACCAGGGCCCGCTCCCCGGCGTATCCGGCGGCCACCTCCTCCACCAGGGGACGGAGGGCCTGCCACTGCTGCACGGAAGTGTCCTGGAACTCGTCCAGGAGGAGGTGGCGGATCTCCCCGTCCAGGCGGTACTGGAGCTCGCGGAGCCGATCCGCCGGGAGGGTGATGGGCGCCTCGGAGTCGGCCCCCACCGGCTGGCCGGCCACCAGCCGGGTCACGTCGTCGAAGGTGTAGAGGCCCTCGGCGGCGCGGAGCTCCCGGAGGATCCGGTCCCAGCGGGGCAGGAGGAGCCCCAGGGCCCGGGCCCGCTGGTGGTGGAGGGTCCCCAGCTCCCGACGGGCCAGCTCCAGCCCCGCCTCCACCGCCGCCGCCAGGTCGCCCTCGATGGGCTTCTTCCGGTACTCGCCATCGCCCAGGAGCGCGCTCCCCAGCCCGCCCTCCACGAAGCCCCTGAAGTCGCCGTCCCGAAGACGCTGGGCCGCCGCGTCCCGGGCGCGGGTCCAGTGCCCGTTGGGGGTACCGGCTCTGGTGAGGGGGAGGTCCCGGGCCTGGTCCACGGCCCGCGCCACCGCCTCTCGCTGGGCCACGGTGGGACGCCCCCCCGCATGGGGCTCGGCAAAGCCCCACGCCTCGATCCCCGAGCCCGGGACCAGGTCCCTGTAGACGGAGTGGAGCTGGCCCATGCGGTCCAGGAGGAGGCTGTGGACCCGGGCCGTGTCCTTCCCGCCCTCCAGGAGGCGGAGGAGGGTGGCGAGCTCCCCCCGATCCATCCCGGCCAGGAGGCGGGAGACGGCCCGGGACTGGAGCCGCTGGTCCACCGAGGGGTCGGCGAGCTGCCACTCGGGGGGGAGCCCCAGCTCCATCCCGAAGCTCCGGGCCACCCGCTGGAAGAAGCTGTCCAGTGTGCCGATGGCCAGCTGATGCATCCGGTCCACCAGCCGCACCAGGAGCTCCCGGGCCCGGGCCGGCGACAACCCCTCCATCTCCTCGTCGGGGCGACCCGACGCCACCCGGGCGAGCCTCAGGAGCACCCGCTCCAGGATCTCGCCTGCGGCCTTCCGGGTGAAGGTGGAGGCCAGGATGGACTCCGGGTCCGCCTCTCCGTCCAGGAGCGTCAGGATATGCGTCGACAGGCGGAAGGTCTTCCCCGACCCCGCCGAGGCGATGACGAGCTCGCGGGGGGCGTCGCGCCGGGCCCGGGGGTCGCCGCTCATTCGTCCATCTCCCCGTCCGGATCCACCATCGACTCCCCGGAGTCCACCAGCGCCGTGCCCAGGACCCGGTTGAGGGGGTCGCCGGAGTAGAGCCGGGGGAGGCGCTCGGGGTCGAGCTCGAAGTACCCGGAGGCCGCCTCCAGGACCAGGGCCCGGGCCACCTGGTCGGCCGCCTCCAGCTCGGCCGGAGACCAGTCGGCCAGCCGGAACCCCGCATCCTCCCCGTCGGCAGGGAGGTTCACGAAGCCCATGCGGATCTCGGCGTCCGGGGGCACGAGGCGCTCCCCGCCCTCGGTGACCACGGCCTCCAGGAGATGCCGATAGAGGGGGAGCTGCAGATCCACCCACCGGGTCTCGGCGTCCTTCCCCCGCCCCTCCTTCTTCCGGTGGACCTTGTCCGGGGTCTTCGCGTCCTTCGACGACTTGTAGTCCAGAAGCGCCCACTGGCCCGTGGCGGGATTGTGGTCGATCCGGTCGATGCGCCCCACCAGGCGGGCCGTCACCGAGCCGGCGGCAAACGCCACCCCCCGGTCCGGGCCGGTGGAGTCCCGCCCCCCGGTGGGCCCCACCTCCACAGCCCTCACCCGCCAGCCCGCCGCCGTCCACGCCACCTGGGCCTCGGCGAAGTGGTGGAGGCGAGCCCGGGCCTGCTCCACCTGGAGGCGCACCGCCGGGTGGGGCGCCGGCTCGAACCGCTTCCGCACCTGCCGCGCCAGCTCTGCATCGAGATGGGCCCGAAGGGCATCCACCGAACCAGCATGGATCTCGTCCGGCCTCCCTCCCACCGCTTCCAGCACGGCGTGGAGGAGGGTCCCGAACCCGCCGGGGTCCAGCTCCCGGGCCTCGTCGTCCACCGCCTCCAGCCCCCGCACCCGCCGAAGCGCCCAGAGCCACGGATCGGACAGGAGCCCCCGAAAATCGGTCACCCGCATGCGCAAATCGGAATGATCCACCTGGATCACCGTCTCGGGGGGCACCTGGAAGGGGTCCGCCCCCTCGGCCTCCGGAGGCACATCCAGTGCCTCCCCGGCCAGGTCCCCGGGCCGGCCCTCACCGCCCCGTGCATCCGCCTCATGACCGGTCCATGTCTCCCCTCCCCCGTCGCCTTCTCCCTCGCCATCCCCGTCCCCCTCTCCCTCCAGGAACCGGAGGAGCCGGGTCACCATCACCTCCCCGGGCTCGGCCAGGAGGAGCCGCGACGGCCGAAGCGGATCACCGGAAGCCGTCCGGCGCCCGGCCACCACCACGAGCCCCTCCCGACACGCCGACATGGCCCTGAGCTGGTGCAGGTCCCGGGCCCGTCGGGTCCGGTTGTCCAGGAGCCCCAGGCGGCGGACCAGGGCGTGGGGCAGGAACGGATCGCCGGTGATGGCCTCGGGCACCGCCCCCTCGTTCACCCCGGTGATGACGAGCACCGGCGCATCGTCCAGGTGGAGCTCGAGCCAGCCCAGTAGCTCCACCGCATCGTCGTCGGGCCGGGGCGGAAGCTGCTCGCCGGCCAGCTCGCCCAGCACGATGCGGAGGGCCTGTGCCCCCGACACCCGGGCGTCCAGCGAGGGGGGCAGCTCCGCAAGCCCGTCGAACACGGCCCGCACCCGCTCGGCCACCTCCACCACGGCCCGGTCCCCCTCGCGACGGGCATCCAGCGACCCGGCCCACACGGTGCGCAGGACCTCATACGTCCCCTCCCGCCATGCCGAGAGCCGCTTTTCCCCCCTGAGCGCGCCCAGGAGATGGGTTTCCAGCCAGCGGAGGAGGGAGATCATGTCTGCGCGGCGCCTCGAGTCTCCCGCCTTCTGGCTCCCCTCCAGGCCCTCAAGGCTCAGGGTTTCCTGCAGGTGCTTCTCGTGGAAGCTGTCCAGGATGGAGGCAGGGGGGCGAGGTCCGGCCACGGAACCGGTACCGGTCCCCCCACGCCCCTCTCCTTCGGCCGGAGGCTCGAGCACGAGGGGGGGCAGGCGCTCCAGCGCCGGATGGCGAACCAGGGCGGCCAGGGCCTCGTGGCTGGGCGATTCCAGGACCCGGGCCAGGGCGGCCAGGAGGGTGACCGGGGAGGTGCGGGACAGCGGGCGTCCCTCGGCTCGCCGAGTCCGGACCTGGCGACGGGCCAGCTCGTCCTCCAGGTACGGGGTCACCTCGGTATCGGGCACCCCCACGGTGATCTCCTCGGGACGACGGCCTGCGGCGTGGGTGTGGAGCGCATCCACCACGGCCCGGGCCTGCCCTCGGGGGTCGTCCACCAGCACGACCCGGTCCTCGGGGAGCCCGGCATGGAGTGCGCTCCACGCCTCCGGGTCCACGAGGCCCAGGGCGTCGAAGGCGTGGGCCAGCGAGTCGGGGGCATGGACCAGGGCGTCCACCGGGGTGCCCCCTTCGGCTGCGAGCTCCACCAGGCGGAGGGTCACGGCGGGCATCTCGGGAACGGCCACCAGGACGATGGCCCCGGCAGGGGCGGCCTCGGGGGCGCCGCCCCCGGCTGCACCATCCCCGTCGCCGCCGGCCTCGGGGGGCGGACGACGCCTGGACGGATCCACCAGCGCGCGGCGGCGAGCGTCATCCCGGTCCTCGTACCCGTGGGCTTCCAGCCCGCCCATGACCTCCCGCTCCGCCCGGGCCAGCGCCTCCCACCGGGCCCGGTCGTCGAAGAGGAGCCCCTCTCCGCAGAGTTCGGCGACGTGCTGGAAGGAGTGCCCCCCTGCCCCCACCCGTCGACGGAGCTTCACCACGAGCCCGGCCAGCTCCATCCACCCCGCCAGGTCGTCGGGCCCCGGGGGCACCTGCAGGAGCCGCCGGAGGGCGTCGCCGGGAAGCTCGGACAGGGCCCGGGCCCACCGAACCCGGAGGGCGCCTGGAGAGGGGGCCGGCCGCTCCGGTGGGGCCAGGTGCTCGGGCAGGGCCCCCACGGTGAGGATCCGGGGCGGGCGGAGGGGAAGCCCCCGGGCGTCGGCCTCCTCCACCAGGAGCTCCTCCAGGCGGCGGCCGGCCCGCCCCCCCGGCAGGACCACCACGAAGCCCGACAGGTCCAGGACGCTGGACGGGGCCTCGGGGGGTCCGGTGCCTGCACGCCCCGCCCCACCTGCGCTTCGGACCAGGTGGCGAACAGCCAGGACCAGCGCCGGCTCGTCCCACCCCATGAAGTGGCGCCGGATGTGGGGGGAGGGGTTCATGGGGCCTGGGCAGGAGGGCGGCAGGAGGGCACTTGGAGCGAGGCGGGAGGCGCCTCCCATGATCACAGGAGGGTGTGACACCCGTCGCCCCGGTGCAACCCTACCTCCCGGGCCCCCGCCGTCCCCAGTACCGGACGGCCAGGGTGGCGGCCCGCACCCCCATGAGCGCCGTGATCCCCCACCACACCCCGGCCAGCCCCCAGCCCATGGGGAGGACCAGGAGGAGGATCCCCGCCGCCGCCAGGGCGGAGAGCACCATCTGCACCGCCAGGTATCGAAAGTCCTCGGCGCCCATGAAGATCCCGTCCCAGACGAAGACCAGGGCATTCAGCGGCTGCATGAAGACCACGAAGGGAAGGACCGCGGCCACCGCCAGGAGGGTCAGGGGGTCGTCCGTGAAGATCCGGGGGAGCCAGGGCGCCGCCACCCAGAAGAGCCCCAGGAGGACGACACCGACCCCCGCACCCCACAGGAGGAGGCGGTTCGTCACCTCCCGGAGGACCGCCACCCCCTCCCGGGACTCGTCGGCCCCCCGGTACTTCCCCACCATGGCCTGGGCGGCCACGGCCAGGGAGTCCACCACCAGGGCCAGGAGCATCCAGAGCTGCACGGCCACCTGGTGGGCCGCCACCTGCGCCGTGCCCACCCGGGTCGCCACCGCCGTGGCCAGGGTCAGGGTCCCGATGAGGGCCCCGGTGCGGAGGAGGAGTTCGCCCCCCACTCGGAGGAAGGGGAGGAGCTCGGCGGGGCGGGGCCACCGGGGCGACTCGCCCAGCATGGCGCGGCGGGGCCCGAAGATGAGCCGGACGAAGGCCAGGGCCCCGGCCCACTGGGCCACCACCGTGGCCCACGCCGCCCCCTCCAGCCCCCATCCAAGGCCGAAGATCAGGATGGGATCCAGGACCAGGTTCACCACGTTGAGGGCCAGCGTGATCCGGAGGGGGGTCCGGGTGTCCTGGAGCCCCCGGAAGACCCCGTGCCCCGCCATGATGAGGAGGACGGCAGGCCCGGCCAGGGCCCGGATCCGGAGGTAGGCCATGGCAGGCTCCCGGAGCTCGCCCGTGGCCCCCATGACGGAGAGGATGGGCCCGGCCAGGGCCAGGAGGAGTGCGGTGGCCACAACCCCGGCCGCCACGGCCAGGACCAGGGCCTGCAGCACGACCCGGCCCACCTCGCCCCGGTCGCCCCTCCCCAGCGCCCGGGCCACCCTGGGCGTGGTCCCGTACGCCAGGAAGTTGAAGACCACAAAGGTCATGGCGAAGACGGACGCGTTCACCCCCAGGGCCGCCAGGGGCACGGTACCCAGCCGCCCCACGAAGGCCGTGTCCACCATGGACACCAGCGGGTCGGCCGCCAGGGCACCCAGCGCCGGGATGGCCAGCGCCGTGATCTCCCGGTCGAAGCGACGCCCCCGGCCCCCCTTCCCCGGATTCACCCGGCGGGAGGACTCGGCTAGATTGGACACTTCGCCAGATTCGGACACTTCGAGCGAACCTCGGACCCCTCAAGGAGCCCCGGCGTCGTGCGCAACCTGATCATTCGCCTCTTCATCAACGCGGTGGCCCTCTGGGTCGCGGCACAGCTGGTGGGTGGGATCGAGCTGGAAGGAGAGTTCTGGCCCGTCCTCCTGGTGGCCGCCGTCTTCGGGCTGGTGAACGCCCTCCTGAAGCCGATCCTCCTTCTTCTCACCCTTCCGGTGGTGGTCCTGACGCTGGGGCTCTTCACCCTGGTGGTCAACGCCCTCATGCTCTGGCTCACCGCCGCCCTGGTGGGAGCCCTCAGCGTGGAGGGCTTCTGGCCCGCCTTCCTGGGCGCCCTCCTCATCACCGTGGTGAGCTTCGTCCTGAGTGTCTTCCTCCCCGAGAACGACTGAGGACAGGGGCAGACCCGGCAGGGGGGGACGGTGGCAGGCCGGGGGCGAGGCGGGTCAGCCCGTACCGGAACCGCCGGAGGTCCCGGTATCCCCGGCGATCCCGTCCGCTGCCCCCCGTCCCTCCAGGCCGCAGCCCCGGTACTCGGTGCCCCCTCGCTCCCCCCGGGCGGTGAAGGGGTACCAGGCCCCCGACATGGTGTCGAAGCAGCGCTCTGCGCGGAGCTCGAGCCAGGCCCCATCGGCCTCGAAGCGCCAGGGGCCATCCTCGGACCCGGCCTCCTCCACCGGCACCCAGCGGCCGTCCTCGTAACGGACCCCGTCCAGCTCCTCCGGGGAGCGGAAGACAAGGGCCCCGTCCGTCACCTTCAGGCTCCAGAAGGGCTCGTTGCCCCGTCCCTGGACCTCGCCATCCGGCAGGATCCGGTCGCAGGCAGGCGCCTCGGGGACGGCCACCCGGATCTCCAGGAGCGCACCGTCCTCAACCACGGCGTGGACCTGCACCTGGCGGTCCCCGTAGCCCAGATCGCGCACCAGACCCGCCAGGTCCTCCCCGCTCCGGTCCTCCAGGGTCTCGACCTGGCCCGTGCCCTGGCCATCTTCCCCGCAGGCCTCGAAGCCCGGGGTGCCATCGTCCTCCAGATGAAGGTATCCGGAGGTGGCGGAGTGGGGGATGGCTGGATGGGCCCCGCTGGTGTCCGGTTGGGCGCAGGCAGCCAGCGTCGCCGCCACGAGCCCCGGCAGGAGAAGGCGGGAGACGGGGGGCAGCGTCACTTCATCTCCTGGACCAGGATGAAGCCCCGCTCCCACTGGGGCATGTAGGTGAGGGAGATCCGGACCCGGGTCTCGCCGTGCTGGAAGCGGAAAATGAAGTCCAGCACCTCGCGGCCCGGGATCCCCCGACCCACGAGCTGGCGGAAGACGCCTTCGAACTCCTGGACAGCGGTGCACGGGGCCACCTCCCGGAAGAAGTTCCGGCCCACCACCTGGCTCCGCTCCCTGCGGGCCAGGGACTCCTCCCAGCGGTTATAGACCAGGACGGTCCCGTGGGCATCCACCTCGATGAGACCAAAGGGCAGGCGGTCTGCCTGGTGCTCGGTGAGCATGAAGAGGTCCTCCACCGGCATTCCACCCGTGTCGGCCACGCAGTCGGAGCACATGCCGTGGGTCACCCGGCCCTCTGCCGCAGCCCTCTTCGCCAGCGACTTCAAACCGGCGGCGTCGAGTGCGCGGGCATCCGTGGCCGAGGGGAGCGCCCGATTGTCGCCGCACCAGGCGCACACCCGGACCAGGGGCGCCATGGACAGCCCTGGACGGGGCGGCCCCCCGCTCCCCGGGCCATCAGAGGAGGATGTCTCGGACTCGGCAGACGATTCGGACCCGGAATCGGGCTCGTAGGGGCGGATCACTGGAGAGGACCTCCATTTCGGGACCGGGTGTAGCCGATCTTTTCCCGGGTCGCCAGTCCGGCGCCCCATGGTTCGAGCCCCAGGAGTTGCCCCATGTCCGGAGCTGGTTCCCGACTGTCCCTTCGTCCCTCGTCTTCCACGTCGCTCCTTCTCGTTGTGGTGATCACGGTCTCGCTGCTCCTGTCAGGTGCACCGGGACTCTCGGGGCAGGAGCCCCCTCCGCCCCAGTGGCAGAACACGGCGGAGCTGACCTTCCTCCTCACCGGTGGGAATTCGCAGGCCAGCACCCTGGGCCTGCGGAACAACCTGAGGCGTACCTCCCAGGCAGGCCAGCTCCGGGTCACGGCCAGCGCGCTTCGCACCGACGCCACCCGAATCGAGCGCTTCGCCGTGGAAACCCCCGACGGGGACTTCGAGGTCCGGGAGGACGAGGACACGGAGCGGACGGCCGAGCGCTATTCGGCCGGGATCCGCTACGACCGGAACCTCACCTCGGCCTTCTTCAGCTACGGCTCCGTGAACTGGGACCGGAACACCTTCGCCGGCTTCGACTCCCGGACGATCCTCTCCGGTGGTGCCGGCGCCCAGCGCGCCAGCGACCGCGCCGAGACGAAGCTGGGTGTGGGTCTTACGTACACCTTCCAGAACGATGTGACCCCCGACCCGGATCGGTCCGACAACTTCGTCGGGCTCCGGGCCACCCTGGACCACTCCCGGCAGCTCACCACCGGGACATCCTTCGAGCTCGCCTGGGTGGTGGACGCGAACGCCCAGGAGTGGGATGACGTCCGGGGCACCCTGGAGCAGGCCGTGACGGCGGCGCTCTCCGATCGCCTCTCCCTCAAGACCAGCCTGCAGCTCCAGGTGGACAACGACCCCCCCGTCCAGTCCCTCCGGCTGGAGACGGCCGACGGCCAGGACACGGGCGAGAGGGTGCTGGCCCCCCTCCGCCGGGTGGACCGCAACCTTTCGGTGGCCCTGGTGGTGACGCTGTAAGAGAGCGGCAGTCCCTGGAGTGGGGTGGCGCCGGAGGCCCGCCGGCCGCCGGCGACGGGGCGGGACGTCAGCCCGCCCCGCCCCGCTCCAGGTACTCGGCGAACTCGTCGGGGAGGGTGGAGCTGCGGATGCCTGACGCCGCGCGCTCCAGGTCGTACTCCACCCGCTTCACCGTGACCTCGGGGGTGCCGGCAGGGGGCACGTCCAGGAGGACCCACCCCGCCCGCCAGTCGCCGTCCTTCGGGCGCCCCACCGAGCCGGTGTTCACGAAGAGGACGCCGTCCACCGTCCGGCTCCAGGGCCTGTGGGTGTGGCCGAAGCAGATCACGTCACCGGCCTTGAGTCCGGCCTGCTCCGCCATCTTCCGGCAGAAATCGTCGGAGCGGTCCTCTGTCCAGTACAGGGTGTTCAGGGTGGGCGCCCCGTGGATGAGGGCCACGGTGGGCCCTCGGGCATGGCCTCCCGCCGGTCGGAGGTCCATGCGGAAGGGGAGCGTCCCCAGGTACCGACGGGTCTCGGCGGAGGTGTTCGCACGGGTCCAGGCATAGGACTCGTGGGCCCGGGCTGCCTGCTCCGGGTCCTCGTACCGACAGCCGCAGTGCTCGTGGTCCGTGGCCGTGGTCGAATCGTAGTTCCCGGCCACCCCGGTGATTCCCTCCTCCCGGATCCGGGCCACGGTCTCGTCGGGCCAGGGGGCATAGCCCACCAGGTCGCCCAGGTGGTGGACCGTGTCCACCCGACCGGCCTCTCGGGCCCGATGGATGTCCTCCAGGACGGCCTCCAGGGCCGGCAGGTTCGCATGGATGTCGGAAATGAGGGCGATCTTCATGATGTCGTGGAGTGAGGGGAGGGGTCGGAAGCGTCTGCCGGATCGACCCTGAGGCGCCCCAGGCGCCAGAGACGATCCACATCGATGACCAGGGGTGCAGCGGAGAGCTCCTCCTGGAGGTGCACCCGGACTCCGCCGGCCTCCACCTCGGAGAACTGGGCCGTGGACCTGGCGTCCGGCGCTCCCTCCCGGGCCACGGGGAGGAGGGCGGACCCACCGCAGCAGCCGTTCCTCAGCTCGGCTCGGATGGTCACCTGGTCCACCCCTCGCCGCCGGAGCCACTGGAGGGCCTCGGGCCGGAGTTCGACCCTGGGCGGGTCCTGGGTACGGGAGCGCATCGCCGTCACCCCGTCCCCCCTCCTTCGGCGGCGACGAATGGCGCCTCGGGGAAGTGGTGCCGGGTGGCATTGGCGACCCGGACCAGGAGGAGCATGAGGGGCACCTCCACCAGGACCCCCACCACGGTGGCCAGCGCCGCCCCGGACTGCATCCCGAAGAGGACGATGGCCGCCGCCACGGCGAGTTCGAAGAAGTTGCTCGAGCCGATGAGGGCCGCCGGCGCCGCCACGTTGTGGGGGATCTTCCACAACTTGGCCCACCCGTAGGCGAAGCCGAAGATGAAGATCGTCTGGATCGTGAGGGGCACCGCGATGAGGGCAATGTGGAGCGGGTTCCCCAGGATCACCTCGCCCTGGAAGCTGAAGAGGAGGACGAGGGTGAAGAGGAGCCCCAGCATGGTGATGGGGCCCAGCCTGGGGAGGAAGCTGTCCTCGAACCAGTCCCGCCCCTTCGTGCGGATCAGCCAGACCCGGGAGGCCCACCCTGCCGCCAGGGGGATCACGATGTAGAGGACCACGGAGAGGGCCACCGTGTCCCAGGGCACCGTGATGTCGCCGAGGCCCAGGAGGAAGAGGACGATGGGCGCGAAGGCGAAGAGCATGATGAGGTCGTTCAGGGCGACCTGCACCAGGGTGAAGCCCGGGTCTCCCCGGGTGAGTTAGCTCCACACGAAGACCATGGCCGTGCAGGGCGCCGCCCCCAGGAGGATGGCACCGGCCACGTACTCCCGGGCCAGCCCGCTCTCGATGAGGGGCTGGAAGACCACCTGGAGGAAGAACCAGGCGAAGAAGAACATGGTGAACGGCTTGACCAGCCAGTTCGTGACCACGGTCACCGTGATCCCCTTGGGCTGCCGCCTCACCCCCAGGATGCTGGTGAAGTCCACCTGCACCATCATGGGGTAGATCATGGCCCAGATGAGGATGGCCACCGGCAGGTTCACCTGTGCCACGGTGAAGCGGGAGAGGGTCTCGGGCACCGCGGGCAGGAACTGCCCCAATGCCACCCCGGCTCCAATGCAGAGGGCCACCCAGAGGGTGAGGTAGCGCCCGAAGGTGTCCAGCCCGCGACCGCCCTCCTCCGTCTCCTCGATTCCGGGCTCGGCAGGGGGCTGGGAGTGCGGTGCGCTCATGCCCGGACCTCCACCGGCGAATGGCGGGGCGAGGTGCCCTCACCCGGCTCGGGGATGGCCGGCCTCCCATCCACTTCCAGCATGAGGCCGGCCGCCCAGCGCCGGAACGCCTGCAGCCGGGCCTCCTCCACACAGTAGCAGACCGCCGTGCCCTGGCGGGTGCCCCGGACGAGGCCCGCTTCCTTCAGGACCTTCAGGTGCTGGGAGACGGTGGACTGGGCCAGGTCCAGGACCTGGCAGAGGTCTCCGCAGTAGCAGGCGGAGGCCTCCCCCACGCGCCGGATCATCTCCACACGGACCGGGTGGGCCAGGGCCCGGGCCACGATGGCGGCCTCCTCGTCGGAGAGGGGGCGACCGGCGTCAGGCGTCGAGGGCGGACAGACCGCGCAGCCGGGGTCGGAGCCGGGGAGCGTGTCGCGAGGGGGCATGGGAGCTGGGGGTCGAGGACAGGGACTCGTGTGGAACGCCGCCGTCCCCCGAGGGGAGACGGACGCCCGAAGATCGTTCATCGCCGATAGACGATGGTTCCGGCCCTCCCGTTTGTCCAGCCCCGTCCACCCGCTCCAGGCCGGCCCGGGCATCGAGGAGGTTCAGCCGATCCTTCGTCATCCCCACGACCCCGGCCCATCCCCGGTCCAGTGCCCGGCGGAAGTGCTCGGCGGCTCGACCGTCCTCTCCCACCTGCTCCAGCGCCAGGCCCTGCAGGAGCTCGTGGTAGCTGCGCCACCCCATGGCCACGATGCCCGGCGGGAATGCCTCTTCCAGGAGCGCCAGGGCCGCCCTCCCATCTCCACGGGCCAGGGCGATGGCTGCCTCCACCAGGTGATCTCCCCCATGGCCCAGGAGGTGACCCGGCTCCGGATACGGCGGATACCGGTCCCCGATCCGCTCCACCAGGTCCAGCCAACCCAGGAGAGCCGCGTGGACCTGCAGGTTCGTCCGGAAGATGAAGCGGTCCGGCTCCCCGAAGTCCTCCGGCGAAGCCCACGCCATGGCGGCCTCGAACCTGCCGCGAGCCCGGGCCGTGTCCCCATCCATGAGGTCCGCCACCGCCAGCGACTGGAGGGCGCTTGCCAGGCTGCGGTACCGGCCCAGGCGGACGTAGTCGTCCACCACGGCCTCCAGGAGGGGTACGGCGAGGTCGGGGCGCCCCTCTGCCAGGAGCATGCTACCGCACACCTCCCGGTCATCGGCCTGGAGCATGGGGGGGTAGCCGGCGGCGAGGAGCCCCGTACAGGCCTCCTCCAGCGCCCCCACATCCTCCATCCAGAACGCCCGAGTGACCCGCCAGCGGGCCTGCACGGACTCGAAGGAGGCACCCACCCCCCGCGTCATGAGGAGGTCCGCCTCGTCCAGGTTCCCCAGGATGAGGGCGGTCTGGGCTGCAGCCGCCAGCGTCCTCATCCCCTCGGGGTCCATCTCCAGGGCGTGGCGGAAGGCCTGGTGGGCTCCCTCCGGGTCGTGGAGCCATCCGACCCGGTGGTTCCCCAGGTTCGACCAGGCGATGAATTCATCGGGAAAGCGGGAGACGATCCGGACGTAGAGCTCCTCGGCCCCATGGGGATCGTAGTCCACCTCCGCGGCATGGAAGGCCTCCACCAGCCACCGCTCCCGGTCCGCCAGGCGGTCCCGATGCTCCCAGGCCCGGCCCAGGTGGACGGCCGCACCCTCGAAGCTCATCCGGTTCAGGGCCGACGCCGCCGCAAGGCGGTGGGCCATGGCAAAGGCCGGGTCCAGCTCCAGCGCCGTGGCCAGGTGGACCTCCACCTGGTTCACGTCGGAGATCATGGCCCGCTCTGCCAGCGCGTAGGCCCGAAGCGCCTCCAGGGAGGAGGTGGTCACCTCCGGGAGGGGCCGGCTTCCCGCCAGCGACTCGGAGGCCTCCCCCAGCCGGGCGCGGGTCTCCCGGGAGAGCCCTTCCACGGCATCCAGGAGCTGCGGCTCCGTGGCCGAGGTCCGAACCGAGAAGAGTTCCTCGCCGGTCACGGGCTCCAGGGCACGGCCCACCAGGAGGTAGCGCCGACCGACCTGGCTCACACCGGCCTCCACGACCGCGCCCGCCCCGAGCCTCTCCGCAACCTCCCGGGCCAGAACTCCCTCCACCCGTGTTCCCTCCGGGTGCCCCATCCGACGGAGGGCCTCCTCCACCCGGCTCCGGGACGGGACCCGCACGAAGCCCGACTGCTGGAGGTCCACCACCAGGGCCTCCCGGGCCGCCAGCGCCAGCTCCGCCAGGCCCTCCGGCGAGTCGAACTCCGAGACGAGGACGAGCCCCCTGGGGGAGAACGCGGCGCCTGCCGATCCGCTCGCCTCTACCTGGACCGGTCCCTCGGGGAGGAGGAGGAATCCGGCAGCCAGGAGCCCCCCGACCAGGGCCGTGCCCACGGCCACCTGCCTCCATCCCCTCCTGCGGTGGAGCCTTCCCGGAGGCGGCACGGGCTCGGTGGCCCGTCGAAGGGCCCGGGCCAGCGCCTGCCCCGTGGGATGGCGCCGGTCGGGATCCCGGTGGAGGGCCCGCGCCAGGACCGCCGCCAGCTCGGGGGGCACGGAGGGGGGGAGAGGTCCCATGGGGAGGGGCCCCTGTCCCCGGAGCACCTCCACCAGCTCGCCTCGATCCCGGGTGGGCACGGGGTGCTCTCCGGTGAGCATCTCGTGGAGGACCACCCCCAGGGCCCAGAGGTCGGACCGGCCGTCCAGGGGCGCACCCCGGAGCTGCTCCGGACTCATGTAGGCGATGGTGCCCCCGGGAGCATCGACGTTGCGGGCAGCCCCATCCGTCGGGATGCCGGGAGATGCTCCCGGGGAGTGGGCAATGCCGAAGTCCGCCACCTTCACCCGCCCGCTCCCGTCGAAGAGGAGGTTCTCGGGCTTCACGTCCCGGTGCAGGATCCCCCGGGCGTGGGCGGCGTGGAGCGCATCGGCCACCTGCACCGCGATGCGCACGGCCTCGGGTACCGGAAGCGGTCCGTCCCGGAGGCGCTCCCGGAGCGTCCCTCCGGAATAGCTCCCCATGGCAATGAAGGACCGCCCCCGCTCGTCCTCCCCCACCTCGTGGACCGTGGCAATGCAGGGGTGGTCCAGGGCCGATGCGGCCCGGGCCTCCTCCAGGAGGCGCTCCCGGTCGCCGAGGCGGGGAGAGAGGAACTTGAGCGCCACCGTCCGGTCCAGGACAGGGTCGTGGGCCTCGTAGACCGCACCCATCCCGCCCCGGCCCAGGCAGCGGATGACCCGGTAGCGCCCCGCCTGCTCCCCCGGGCGGGGTCCGAAGTCCGTCCTCTGGACGGCCTCCCGGAGGAGGGACGCCGCATGCCCGGACCGGAGTCCATCCAGGACTCGGGGGAGGGGCCCCTCCCCCGCCTCGGCCCTGGCATGGGCGGCCAGGAGGGCCCGAAGTCGCTCCAGCAGGGCCTCGTCGTCGCCGGCCTCCCGGTGCACGTAGGCGTCTCGCTCCCCCTCGTCCAGCTCGATGGCCTGCCGGAAGAGCTCGGCGATCCGGGCACGCCGACCTCCGGCCCCGTCCCCATCCGGACCCGTCATCCTCCCTCCCGTGTGAAGGTGTCAGGAGCCCTCCATGGCCTCCTGCAACCACGCCCTGGCCAGCGCCCAGTCCCCCTTCACCGTCCGGGGCGACACCCCAAGGGCCCGAGCCGTCTCCTCCACGCCGAGCCCCCCGAAGAAGCGGAGTTCCACCACGCGGGCCAGGCGCACGTCCTCTGCCTCCAGCGCCGAAAGCGCTCGATCCAGGTCCAGCAGGTGGGAGGCATGGGTGTCCACCGAAACGGAGTCCTCGCCCAGCGTGACCAGCGCCACGTCGCCTCCCCGCTTGAGGGCGCCCCTGCGACGGGCCGCATCCACCAGGACCCTTCGCATGGCCCGGGCTGCCGCCCCGAAGAAGTAGGCCCGCCCCCTGGACTCCACCCGCTCGTCGCCGGCCAGGCGGAGCCATGCCTCGTGGACGATCTCGGTGGTGTGGAGGGTCGATCCGGCGCCCTCACGGGCACGGAATCCATGGGCCAGGGCCCGAAGCTCGTCGTAGATGAGCTCCATGGCCGGCCCCTCCGAAGGCTCGGTGGGAAGAGGTGCCGAATCCGTCATGTCTCCACGATAGGCCCGAGAATTCGGTGGAGGCAACGACGACGTTGCCCCGCTTTCCGGCATCCTGCGCAGGTATGAGTGGGGAGAGCCCCTCCCCACCCACGAACCGGACACCGGAGAGACGTCCCATGACCAGCCTGAAGACACCCCGCATCGCCCTCGTCCTGGCCGGAGCGGCCCTCGCCCTGGCCCTCTGGGCCTGTGCCGACTCCCCCCTGGAGGCCCCGGAATCGGCGCCGGCCCTCGAAGACCACTCCACCCACCTGGTGGCCCAGGCCCGGCCGGCGTCGCCCCCCGCCCATGGAGCCCCCGACCTGGCCCTCATCCGGGCCGGCTCGGCCCCCTACCGGAACGTGAACCGGGCCATCGCCGACGGCTTCGTGGACGTGAGCGGGTGCGTGGAGGCGCCCCCCATCCCCGACTTCCCCTTCCCCGGCGCCATGGGGCACCACTTCCTGAACTTCGAGCGGCTCGCCGACATCGGGGTGGATCCCCGGCGCCCCGAGATCCTCCTCTATGCGCCCAACCGCCAGGGCGGGCTCGAGCTCGTGGGGGTGGAGTTCGCGGTGAATGCGGAGGCCTGGCACGCGCTTCACGGGGACGACGTCTTCCCCGAGGTGGCCGGCGCCTCCTTCGACCCCCCGAACCCCGCCGCAGAGAGCCCCATCGTCCAGACCTCGTACACCCTCCACGTGTGGAACTGGACCGAGAACCCGAACGGGATGTTCGTACCGTTCAACCCTGCGGTGAGCTGCGGGTCGTAGCGCCGGGCAAGGTAGAGGAAGCGGGAGCGGGCCGGGCCGCGACACGGGCGGCTCGGCCCCTCACTTCCGCCCCGCCCCTCACCTGGACCCCGTCCCGGGGCTGCTCCGCCGCCTCAGGGTGAAGACGACCAGGACCAGGGTGGAGATCCCGATGGTCACCGTGGCCATGGCCATGGCGGCAGACAGGTCGCCCTGCTCGAACTGGTTGAAGATGAAGGTGGCCGTGGTGTCCGTGCCCGGGGGCAGGAGCATGAGGGAGGCCACCAGCTCCCGCATGCACACGATGAAGGTGGTGATCCAGGCCGCCACCAGGGCGGGCTTCAGCCGGGGCAGGACGATGCGCCGGTACACGGTGACCCGCCCCGCCCCCAGGATCCCGGCGGCGTGCTCCAGGTTCTCGCCCATCCCCCGGAGTGTGGCGTTCGCGTAGTTCAGGCTGTCCGTGATGTAGATGGCCACGTAGGCCAGAAGGAGCATGGCCGCCGTGTTGTAGATGTCCAGCGCCACCCAGGGGGCGTTCCAGGCCAGGATGAGGGCCACGGCCATGACGATCTTGGGGATGACCCTGGGGAGGGTGGCCATGCCCTCGAGGACCTGCCGGAGCCACCCGCTGGAGCGGACGTTCACCCAGGCGATCCAGCTCCCCACCACCACGCAGAAGGTGGCCGCGGTCACGCTGAGCCAGAGGCTCGTCCAGATTGCCCCCAGCCCCCTCGAGCCCGGGGTGAAGATCTCCCCGTAGTGGGCCAGGGTCAGGGCGGGCCACCCCTCGCCCCAGGACCGGGCCAGGCTGGTGAGGACCATGGCTGCCCAGGGCAGCCCCGAACTGAATACGAAGAGGACGCCCACGAACGCCCAGGAAGCCCGGCGTGCCATCCCCGAAAGCCTCTGGACCCGAACGGGCCCCGCCTCCACCGCCCCCCCACCAAAGACGTGCCCCAGCCAGCGGCTCCCGTAGAGCGAGACCAGGGCGAAGAGGCACAGGAGACTCGACAGCGAGGTGGCCAGCGCGATGTCCACGGGCCAGCTCGTCACCAGGAAGAAGATCTCGGCGGGGAGGAGGGGGAGGTTCGAGCGGGTCCCCAGGACCGCCGGCACCCCGAAGTTGGAGAGGGCGTCCAGGAAGACCAGGAGGCCGGAGTTCAGGATGGCCGGGAGGAGGAGGGGGAGGACGATGCGCACGAAGGTCCTCCGCCAGCTGGAGCCCAGGAGCTCGGCGGCGTCCTCGAAGCGGCGGGGGAGCTCCGACAGGGCGGCCTCCACCGCCAGCGCCACGTACCCGAAGGAGGACAGGGCCATGACCAGGGTCACGCCCCAGAAGGAGAAGAAGAAGCCGCGGAGGGGCTCCGGGATCCCCCCGGTGAGGAGGTCCCCGAAGCCGCCGGCCTGCATGACCAGGATCCACGACAGGGCCGCGATGTAGGGCGGCGTCATGATGGGGACCAGGAGGGAGAGTCGGACCCAGAGCTTCCCCGGCAGGTCGGTGCGGGCCAGGAGCCAGCCGCAGGGGATGCCCAGGATCCAGCTCACCCCGGTGGTGGCGCCGGCCCAGGCCAGGGAGTTCCGGATGAGGCGGCCGATCTCCGGGGTCTCGCCCATGCGGACCCAGGCGTCCATGAAGCCGTCCAGGCGGCCGGCGGGCAGCTCGGGGAAGACGCTCTGGAGGAGGAGGAAGGCCAGGGGGTAGCCCACCAGCCCGCCCAGGAAGACCAGGGCCAGGAGGATGGGCCAGCGGGACCGTTTCACCGGATGACCTCGGCTCGCTCCACCTGGAGCTGGAAGCGGCGGAGGATCCGGGTCTGCTCCGCCAGCGCCTCGGCCGGGTCCACGGGGATGGCCCGGGGCTCCACGGGGATGTGGCGGGCCCGGATCTCGCTGGGGGGCACGTCCAGGTGCACCGGGATGAGGTGGACCGCGGCCACCCGGGCCTGCATCTCCGGCGAGAGGTAAAAGTCCACGAAGGCCTCGGCGAGCTCCGGCACCGGGGTGTGGTCCAGGATGGCCACCGGGCGCTCCACCAGGGCGGCCCCCGAGGGCGGGGCATGGAAGCGGATGGGGGCGCCGTCCTCGATGCGGGCCAGGATGAGGTAGTCCACGGCCCCCACGATGACGTCGTAGGCGCCCACCAGGAGGCCCCCGATGGCCTGGCTGTTGGCGGCGGAGATGTCCAGGCCGGCGCGGCGGGCCTCCCGGTACTCGTCCCAGGCGGGCTCCCCCAGGTCCAGGGTACGGGCCACGATGAAGTCCCCGGCGGCGCCGGAGCGGGACGGGCCCGGCAGGGTGACCCGCCCGGGGAAGCGGCCCAGGAAGACGTCGCTCCACTCGAGCTCGGCGTGGGCCTCCGGGTCCCAGGCGGCCTCCCGGATCGCCATCCCCACCCAGGCGGCGGAGGTGGCGTGGAAGTACCCATCGGGGTCATGCCACGACCGCCGGGTGCGGTCGACGCCATGGGGATTCGGGTACGAACGGAGGCGCCCGGCCTCCTTCAGGGCGTCGGCGGCCACCCGACTGGCAAAGACCACCACGTCGGCACGGGGGCGATGGCGTTCCGCCTCAAGGCGGGCCATGACCTGCCCCGTGGTGGCGGCGAAGAACTCCACCCGGACCCCATGCTCCTCGGCGAAGGCCTCCGTCACCGCCTCGGCCAGCCCCCGGGGCCCCGCCGAGTAGACCACCAGGAGGTCATCGGGCCGGTCCCGGGGGCCGCACCCCGCCAGGAGCGCCGCCAGGAGCACCGCCCCGAGCGCCGCCCCGAGCGCCGCCACGACGAGCCCGCGAGCTGCGCGGAGCCCCCGCACCGGGCCGAGCCCACGCGCCGGCACGAGCCCCCGGAGCCTCTCGCCGGGTCTCACGCCGACAGGAGCCGGGCCCGGTTCGGGTCGTAGCGAACCTCCACCCGCTGGCCCACCTGGAGGTCGAGGGGCCCGAAGCCCCGGAGGACCAGCCCCTCGTCCACCTCCACCCAGGCCTCCTGCCGATCGCCCAGGAAGTCTGTCCGGCGGCACACCCCGGGGAGCGCCACCACCCCGTTCGCCTCGCCGGGCTCCAGGTGGATGCTCACCTCTTCCCGTCTGAGCACCAGCGTCCCACCCTCGGACTCGGGCGCGGGAAGGAGGTTCGACACGCCCAGGAACGAGGCCACGAAGGCGGTGGCCGGCTCCCGGTACACCTGCCGGGGGGTGCCGATCTGCTCGATTCGCCCCTGGTTCATGAGGGCGATCCGGCTCGCCAGGGTGAAGGCCTCCGACTGGTCGTGGGTCACGTACACGGAGGTGACCCCGGTCTCGTCCAGGAGGGTGGCCAGCTCCGTCTTCAGGTCCTCCCGGAGCCGGGCGTCCAGCGCCGAGAGGGGCTCGTCCAGGAGGAGGAGGCGGGGCCGGACCGCCAGGGCCCGGGCAATGGCCACCCGCTGCTTCTGGCCTCCGGAAAGTTCGGCCGGCTTCCGCCCCCCGAACTCGCTCATCTGCACCATCTCCAGAGCCTCCCCGATCCTCCGGTTCCGCTCCGTCCGGTCCACCCCCTGCACCTCCAGCCCGAAGCCGATGTTCCCGGCCACGGTCATGTGGGGCCAGAGGGCAAAGTCCTGGAACACCATGGCGAAGCCCCGCCGCCGCATGGGTCGGTGCACCCCGGCCTCGGCAGAGTCCAGGAGATCTCCCTCGCAGCGCAGGGTCCCGCCATCGGCAGCCAGCATCCCCGAAATCACATTCAGGAGGGTGGTCTTCCCGCAGCCCGAGGGCCCGAGGAGCACCAGTCGCTCCCCGGGCTCCAGGCGGAAGTCGATCCCCTCCAGGACCCGGGTCCCACCAAACTGCTTGGCGAGCCCCCGGGCCTCCAGGAAGACGGACCCATCCCCCCCGGACATCGACTCCCGAGCCATCATCAGAAGACGAACTGCATGCGGGCCCCGAAGACCCAGGCCGAGTCCTGGAACTCGTCCCGCTCGCCCTCCAGGTACATCACGTTCGTCTTGAGGGCGACCTCCGGGGTGAAGAACCAGTTCAGGCCCAGCGTGTAGTGGTCCATGGCCTGCCCACGGCCCACCCGGGTGTGCTCCAGGGAGTTGGCCCGGGAGTACCGGAAGGCCACCTCGATGGCCCCGATCCCGTCGCCGGTCCGGCTGAAGTTCCGGTTCGGGAACTGGGGCCCGAAGTCTCCGCTGAAGGCCCGGTAGTTCTTGGACTCGCCGGTGAGGAAGAAGCCGGTCTGCGCGTACCATCCGCGCTGGTTCAGGCTGTCCTGGTCCGTGGCGTTCCCGCCCAGATCGTCCTCCAGGGCCTCCCGGTCCAGGTTCAGGTTCACCTGGAGCACCTCGGACTGGATCCACCACGAGCCGAAGCCCGCCGCGAACTCGGCCCCGGTGCGGGTGAAGTTCTCCACCGCCCTCAGGTCGTCCCGCCCGATGAGGCGGGCGTCCACGGCCCGCACGCCCTCCCGGCTCCGGAGCCGCACCCTGGCCCACTCCTCGTCGTCGTAGTCGTACGCGTTGGCCCGGTGGTTCGCCCCCACACCCACGTGGACGAAGTCGGTCCCCTCCAGGTAGGGCGCAAAGGTCAGCCGTCCACCCACGGCCCAGCCGGGACGAAGGTCCCGGTCCCGCTCCAGGTCGCCGGTGTGGGCGCCCACGCCCAGGTACCAGTTGGGTCTGAGCGTCTCGAAGAGGAGTCCGGGCTCCCGGTTCACCTTGTAGGCATCCGAGGCCGCGGACCGCTCGATGAAGGTGATGTAGCGGGAGCTGGTGGCGTACTCCATCCCGAACACTTCCTTGAAGTATCCGGCCGCCAGGCGCCCGCTGGGGAAGAGGTGGGCCACGTAGACGTTGGCCAGGCTCACCTCGTTCTCCGAGAAGTCCGCCTCCACCTGCCACTCCCAGTCCTGCCGCATGATCCCGGCAGCCCCCAGCCGCACGCGGCGCAGGAAGAGCCCGTATGACGGGAACTCGTTGCCCTGCCGCGCCACGTTCTCGATGTCATCGCCCCAGCGTGCGATCTGGCCGTCCAGCTGCGCACGACCCCGAATCCGGAAGCGGCTCGACCCGTCCCAGCTCTCCACGCCGAAGGGCAGGACCTGCACGGTCACCGCATCGTCCTGGAGGGGGAGGGTGGGCTCATAGGCGATGGCGTCGCCGGCCAGCTCCACCCGGGCGGCCTCCCGCTCGGCGCGCGCCTCGGCCAGGATGGCGTCTGCCTCGGCCTGCTGGATGACGCCCCGATCCACCAGGAGGGCCAGGAGCCGCTCCAGTTCGGAGGGAGGGGGCGTCGGGGCCCCGATGGTGTCCCGGGCCGGGGAGGCCACCGTCACCGGCGCCTCTCCGGTCGCAGGGCGGGCGTCACGGGGGGCGTCCCCGGTCGCCTGCGTCCCGTCCAGGGGCAGCGAGGCCGAATCCCCGGGCCGGACCCGCACCCGGGCCGTCCCGCCGTCCACCACCTGCACGCTCCGCCGGTCGAGGACCGTGCCCCGATAGCCCGTGGCCAGGATGAATTCGCCGGCGGGCACGTCCGACAGGACGAAGTGGCCGGCCGCCGTCACCATGGCGGTGTGATCCGTGCCCTCGATGCGGACCTCCAGGCCCCGGGGCGACTCGCCGTCCAGAATGAGGAAGACCTGCCCCTCCACCTGGCCGGTGCCGGCGGGGGTGGCGGCGGCGTCGGTGGACGGACTCGCCTGGAAGGCCAGCGAGGCTGCAGAGGCCGGGGCGGGGGCCAGCGCCGTCATGAGGAGGGCGGAGGCGCCCAGGGCGGGCAGGAGGCTCGGAAGGACGCGGCAGACGCGCCGGAGGGATCCGTTCATGCGGGTGCTGACCTCGGTCCGTGGGAATGGGTAGGCGAACACCCCACGCTACCGGGCAATCCCGACGATCCGGTCTCTGCTCCGTCACGGCCGTGTCACAGCCCCCCTCCCGAGCCCCCGGTTCGTAACCCCGTGGACACCGGGGCCCGGCGTCCCTGCCCCCTCATATGCCCAGCACCACCGCGCCCACCAGGATGAGGGCCGCCGCCGCGAAGAGCTTGAGGAAGAGGGGGAAGCAGAAGCGGAACCAGCGGTCGTAGGGGATGGCCGCCATCCCCAGGATCCCCATGAGGACCGCATTCGTGGGCACGAGCATGTTGGCGAAGCCGTCCCCGAACTGGAACGCCAGGACGGACACCTGCCGGCTCACCCCCACGATGTCGCCCAGGGGGGCCATGAGGGGCATGGTGACGAAGGCCTGCCCACTCCCCGACGGCACGAAGAAGTTCAGGACGGACTGGATCCCCAGCATCCCCACCGCGGCCAGCTCGGGCCCCACCGCTCCCAGGGGCACGGAGAGGGCGTGGACGATGGTGTGGAGGATCTCGCCGTCTTCCATGATGAGGGCGATCCCCCGGGCAATCCCCACCAGGAGGGCGGTCTCCACCAGGTCGCCGGCGCCGGCCACGAAGCGGCGGGCCGTCTCGCTGGCGTTGATCCGGGCCACCGCCGCCGTGGCCACCCCCAGCACCAGGAAGGCGGCGCCCAGCTCCGTCAGGTACCAGCCCCACTCGCTGATCCCCCACACCGAGATCCCCAGCGCCGAGATGAAGCCCAGCAGGATGACCACGTGCGTGGCGCGCATGCGGGGGTATTCCTCGGGCTCCGTGCCCTGGTCCGGGGG
>REBX01000223.1 GCA_007692505.1 Gemmatimonadales bacterium
GGGCGGGGGCGCTCGCCCTGTGCGGTGGGTCATTCCTTCGGGGGCTCGCTGCGTTGCGGGGCGCGGAGGGGGGAGTGGCCGGGCTGGTGACTCTGGCTGCGCCCCGCACCGGACCCCTTCCCCGACCCCCCGGCCCCGGCGACCCTCGGCCTCGGTGGGGGTTTCCAGGCCCCCGGCCTGCTTCATCGGCCCATTCTTCCCTCGGAGGTGTCCATGCGAGCGATGCGCGCCCTTGCTTCCCTGCCTGCCCTCCGCTCCAACCGGGGCCTCCCGTCGCTCCGGTGGTCCTCCGGACGTCCTTCGGGCCGGTTTCGTTGGAGGTTCGGGGTCCTCTTCCTCTTCCTCCTCTACATGGGTGGCTGTGAGGGGGAGTCCGGTGGAGATACCGAGGTCACCCGCGAGGCCCTTCCAGGCGGGGGGACCCTCGTGTCGTACGGGCCCCTCCCGGAGGTGCCCGACCACGTCCTGGAGCCCGATCTGCGAATCGGGACCCTGGAGGGGCCGGACCACGAGGTGTTCGGCGATATCCGGGGCGTCGATGCCGGCCCCGACGGGGCGATCTACATCCTGGACTTCCAGGCCCGGGAGATCCGGGTCTTCGAGCCCGATGGAAGCTTCAGGGAGGTCCTGGCCCGGGGGGGCGAAGGGCCCGGCGAGCTCCAGGCCGCCAACGGGATCTACATGGACCGGGAGGGGCACCTCTGGGTGAACGACCACGGGAAGATGCGCTACATGGCCCTGGACCCGGCAACGGGAGAGGAGCTCCAGCTCGTGGACTTCCCCGTGCGCGCCTTCGGAGGCGTCTGGCACGGCACCCGTGACATGGATGGACGGTTCTGGATGGCCACCAGTGAGGTCGTTTCTCCCATCTCCCGTTCCATGGAGAGCGGGCCTGAGGAAACCGAGTTCCGGAGATTCATGACCTCCATCGATCCCGCCACCGAAACGGTGGACTCCGTGTATCTGGGAACCCGAACCGACGCGTCGTATCGGCATGTGGAAGAGGGGATGTCCGGCGTAATGGGGATCCCCTTCGCGCCCTCCCACTCCCTGGTGGTGGACCCGGACGGTGGCTTCTGGGGCACCCCCGGCGCCCCGTACGAGGTGGTCCGACTCGACGAGGCGGGGGACACCGTCCTGGTCATCGAGAGCTCCCAGCCCCGGGCCCCCGTCACGGAGGACATGCGGGCCCAGCACCTTGCCGCTGCCTCGCAGGAGCGGGACTGGGTCGTCGAGGCGACGTCGGCGGCCATGGAGATGGCACCCGACTACCTGGCCTCCACCGGGCACCTGGTCCTGGACGACGAGGGTCGCCTTTGGGTGCAGCGGATCCGCGAGCCCGGGGAGCCCCGCCTCTACGACCTCTTCGATGGCGAGGGGAACCACCTGTCGACCCTCGAGTTCGGCTTCGAGCCCCTGGGATGGGCGCAGCCCAGGATCCGGGACGGGCAGCTGTACATCCAGGCGCCCGGCGAGATGGATGTGCCCACCGTGGTGCGGGTTCCCCTCCCCGAGCTCTGAGGGGCCGAGGGGTCGGGGGCGGGGGCGCTCGCCCTGTGCGGTAGATCATTCCTTCGGGGGCTCGCTGCGTTGCGGGGCGCGGAGGGGGGAGTGGCCGGCCTGGTGACTCTGGCTGCGCCCCGCACCGGACCCCTTCCCCGACCCCACGACCCCGGCGACCCTCAGGTCTGGGTGGGACCCCTACCGATTATTAGTCTTTTGTATAATGCACCCACGGGCGCAGCAGGGAAACATGCTTCCAGCAACACCAGGTGACGACAGCACCAAGGGCGACCAAAACCGCGACGGGCTCCCGCTTGGGGGTGATGTCGCTCGAGCTTTCAGGATGACGTGCGCCCCCGCGATCAGGCTACTACATCATCATGCTCGCCCCCTCTGCGAGCACGATGATGAACCAATTGAATACAAAAAATACCGTGGGCGTCAGGACTGCCAGGGCCAGGATGCCAAGAACTGTCCAGAGCGGGTACTCACGTCGCACCCACGATATGTAGGGATCGAAGCACGCTTCAGCCACCCAGAACACGAGGGACCCCATGAAGACCGCCAGCCAGGTCCTCATCCCGGTCGCGAGGTTCAGGCCAGGATCAAGAAGGAGAAAGGTGACGAGCCCCGCCAGCGTTCCGAGCGCAAGGTGGACCCAGGGAATCCCGGACCATATTCCCGAGCGCGCTTCCGGAATCTCCGGCGGTTTGTTCAACCGAGGACCGGGCACCGGGGGTGGGCGTGGGGTCCCTGCAGGGCGCAGCCCGGAGAGGTAGCCGGGGCCGGTGCCCACCGCGCCCTGCAGCGAAGCGAGCCCCCGAGCGAACCGGGATTCCGGAAGGGCGAGCGCCCTCGCGCCCACCCCCGGTGCCCGGTCCCCTGTTCAGGCACGTTCCCCGTCCAGGTCGTCCTGGTCAGTCCTCCGGCACCACCGGCAGTCGGGGCTCTGCGGCAGCCACGTCGGCGGGCCAGACCACGACGCGCTCCCCGTCCTGCCACTGGATCGTGGTCCCCTGGTGAGCCGTCTGGAAGCCCCGCTCGTCCACGGCCCAGTCCCCGAAGATCGTGGTGGTCTCGAGCTCAAGGAGGGCCTGGCGATGGGCGTCGGGGTCCAGGCTGCCGGCCTGCTCCGCGCCCTGGGCGAAGACCCTGCAGGCGCCGTACGCCCCCGCAGCGTGGAAGCTGGGCGCCATGCCGAAGGCGGCCTCGTAGTCCTCCACGAACTCGTCCACCCCCGGGTAGGGGAGACCCGGCTCCCATGCGGAGAGCCCGAAAGTGCCGTCGGCCCGGGAGCCCAGTTCGTCCCGGAAGGCATCCACGGCCCCCGAGGTTCCGAACATCTCCACCTCAACCCCGGCTTCGTCCAGGGCCCGGACGATGTCGGCAAAGGCATCCAGCGCCGAGGCGGCCACGCCCAGCACCTGGGCATCCGCTTCACCCACGGCCTCCGCCAGGGGCCCGAAGTCCGTGGTGCCGGGCTCGAAGCCCTGGTGGAGGACCACCTCCAGGCCAGCCTCCCGGGCCAGCTCCTCGGCGCCATCGGCGGCAGCCCGGGGGAAGATGAGCTCCTCCCGGAGGATTGCCATCCGCTCCATCCCCGCCTCGACGGCCAGCTCCACCAGGCCTCCCAGGAAGAGTTCTGCCGGGGGCAGGACCATGAAGAGGTACTCGTGCCCCTCCTCCCAGATGGAAGACGTGGCGGCCAGGGGCGACACGTGGACCTTCCGGTGCACCTCGGTGACCGGGGCCACCACGGCGGTGAGGCTGGAGCCGTAGGGGCCGAAGACGGCATCCACCTCGTCGCCCTCCAGCATGCGGGTGTAGAGCTCAACCGCCCGTTCGGTGTCGGACTCGTCGTCCTCCAGCCCCAGGGCCACGGGCCGGCCCAGGATCCCTCCTTCCTCGTTCAGTCTGGACACGCAGAGCCGATAGCCGTTGGCCGCGGCGCTGCCCTGGGTGGCAAAGGCCCCGGACTCCGACATGGTGGCCCCGATGCGGAGGGGGTCGGGGTCCTCGAATGCATCCGGGTCGAAGTCTGCCTCGCCTGCATCTTCCTGGTGGAGGTCGTCCTCTGGCACGGCGTCTCCGCAGGCGGTGAGTACCAGGAGGGCCATGAGGAGTGCAGCCATGAGGGGGCGGATGCCGAACAGGGGATCGGGTCGGGACATGGACGAGTCGGGGGTTGGAGACACGGTTTCCACCAACATGGGGCGGGCCGGGGCCGGCCGCCACGGTGCCCGGTTCCGATGCCCGTTTTGGGTGCCGGGCTTCGGTGCCCGATCCCGGAGCGGGTGCCCTTGCCCGACGGACCCCGTCGTCCCAAGCTCCCATCCTGCCGCCGGCGCCCTCCCTGAACGAGGTCCGCCGACCTCCATCCGATCCACCCCAGGAAGCGAAGTCCACATGAGCCCCAGCAATCCCGCCTCCACAGGAGAGCCCGAGAACGTGCAGCTCCACGCCTGCGATGGTGGACCGCCGCCGGAGTTCGTAATGCAGGGATGGCAGGTCCTCCTCCAGCTCTCTCCCAGGGTCCAGCAGGAGATGACGGAGCTGGTGGTCCGCTCCGTGGTGGATCCCGACAACGAGGAGCTGGGGCCGGCGCTGGAGGCCCTTTGTCGTGCCTCCGAGATGACGGCCTCCGCCGGGATGCGCGGGGTCCGGGCCTGTCAGTTCCTCCTCCGGGAGGCCGCGGCCCGGGACCTGGACCCGGAGCGCTTCGCTGCAGACCTGGAGGCCCTCTCGGGTGAGTCCACCCAGGGACTCCGCCTCCTGGGCACTCGCTACGAGGCCCTGAGGCCCCACCTGCGGGACGAGCTCCTCCACCAGTCCCTGACGGACCACGGGGCCGTCCTGGCAGACCTGGACTGGCGGGTGGACACGGTGGGATCAACGAATCGGGCCCTGGAGCTGAACCGGCCCGTGGTCCACCTCACCCTGGGGCTCCAGTCGGCAGATGGTACCGAGCGGGTCTCCATGCAGCTCACGCCCCGCTCCATCCGACTCCTGCAGGCCTTCACCCGGCGCTTCGACGAGAGGGGGGGCTGAACCAACGGGGAGCCACGCCACGGACGGCTGGCGGGGGCCCGGCGGGCCCGCAGTCGGTCGCCCGGCCCGGATTCAGGGCTTCACCAGCACCTTCACCTGGCTGGGGACGATCTGCATGCCCGCCGGCATGTTGGCGCTCTTCCCGTTGTGGCCCGTGGGCGCCAGGAGGTACATGCACTCCTGCCCCTCGATCTTCACCTTCGAACTCCCCTTCCGGTACGTCACCTTGTCCATGAAGCGGTTGGAGACCACGCCTCCCAGCGTGCCGGGCTCGTCTCCGGAGGAGCGGGGGATCTCGCTCTTCTTGGTGATGACCTGCCGCTGACAGACCTTCACCTTCTTCGCCGCCTTGATGGCCTGCAGGCACATCCCGACGTTGGGGTACGGGAGGGGGATGGGCGAGCCCGGCGGCGCAGGTGTCTTGCAGACGTCCGGGAAGGCGAAGCACTGGCCGTTCTGGGTGGTGGAGACGGGAAACATGTGGGGCCGGGGTCGAGGGGTTCGGGGGAGGAGACGAGGTCGGGGCTGCCGGGGGTCAGCCCAGGTGGATCCGTTCGCCGTCCACCTTGAAGGTTTCCCGGGTCCGGAGGTCTGCACGCCCTGCCCGGGTCTGCCAGGTCCCGGAGATCCGGCTCCTGAGGGCCCCGGCCGTCCGCCGGACGAGTCCGGTGACCACCTGGGTGAAGCTCCCCAGCCGCTCGGTGGACATCTCTGCATCGACTTCCATCTCCCGGGTCTTGGTGCAGATCCGGTCTGCCCGTGTGGTCACCTTCCCGGCCCGGAGCACACTGGACTCGGTGCGGGTCTCCATCTCCCGGGTCTCCACCCGCACCCCTTCGCTTCGGATCTCGGTACGGCGGCGACCCATCCGGAAGAGGTTCGGGAGGGCCATGAGCCCCTCCCGGACCAGGAGGCGGAGACTCGAGGTGGCCGTGACCTCCACCTCCTGCCCCGAGAGCCGGAGGGTGCGGCCGGCCCGGAGTTCCAGGTCGCCCTCCGGGGCATCAATGGCCAGACGCCGGCCCCCGGAGTGGATCCGGGTCGTCCCGGTGGACGCGTCGTGGCTGACCAGGGTCACGTCGCCGGCGTCCCGGAGGATGAGGCGTTCGCCTTCGGGTCCGTCCTCCACGGTGGCTCGGGCCCCCGTGGAGGTCCGGAGCTCCCCCGTGGCGGGGGAACCGGCATGCCCGTCCCCGCCCTCGGTTCCCTGGGCCAGCACCCCCAGGACCCAGACCTGTCCGTCGCTCCCCTCCATGGCCAGGACCCGGCTCCCGGGCCGAACTCCCGACACGGAGGCCAGCGTCCCGGCCACGGGCCGTGGCCCTTCGCCTGCCTCATGGTTCGGGAAGTCCAGCCGGAGTGCCCCGGAGGTGGAGGCCGGGTCCGGGGGGAGGACAGTGGCGGGGCCCACATGGCCCCGGCTGCTGGCGTGACCGGTGACGAGATCCACGAAGGTCATGGCGAGGCTCCTGGGTCAGGGGTGGGGTCGGGATGGGCGTTGGAAGCGGTGTCGGGGTCGTCGGGAGGTGGAGGCGGAGTGTAGTCCTCGGCACGGGCCTGCGCCTCGTCCGTGCGCAGGAGGCCGGTCAAGTCTGCTCCGTCCCAGACGGCGTGGGCACCGGAGAACCGGTGCACCACGGCTTGCCGAAGGAGGGCCCTGGAGAAGTCGGCCCGGTCCGCCTGGGCCCGGCTCAGGTCGGCGCCGTCCAGCACGGTGCCCACCAGGCGGGCTCCATGGAGGATGGCACCCACGAGGCGGCACCGATCCATCCGGGATCCGGAGAGCTCGCCCTCCCGGAGGTCGGCTCCCTCCAGGTTCGCCATCCTGAGGTCGCACTCTGACAGGTCGGCCCGCCGGAGGTCGGCCTGGGGAAAAAGGGCCCCCTTCCCCCGGCACCGATGGAGGCGGGCACCGGCCAGTCGGGTTTCCTCGAAGGTGGTGCCCTCCAGCGTGGCCCCCACCAGGAGGGTTCCCTCCAGGTCAGCGCGAGACAGGTCGGAGTCGGTGAGGTCGGCACCGGAGAGGTCCCGGCCCCGGAGGATGCACTCCGTGAGGCTGCACCCCACGAAGCTGGTCCCGTCCAGGACCAGGGTGGTCATGTCCAGCCCGTCCAGGTCCGTTCGTTCCAGGGTGACCCCGGAGAAGTCCGCGTCCTGGCAGACCGCCCCCGAGAGGTCACAGAAATCCATGAGGCGGGCGTCCCGGAAAGAGGCTCCCTTGAGGTCCGCGCCGGAGAAGGAGGTGCTGTCCATGTGGGCGCC
The DNA here is from genome assembly GCA_007692505.1 of Gemmatimonadales bacterium. Lineage (GTDB taxonomy): Bacteria > Gemmatimonadota > Gemmatimonadetes > Longimicrobiales > Gaopeijiaceae > REBX01. The sequence continues at coordinate 6,814 of REBX01000223.1, forward strand.
GGAGAAGTCCGTCCCCTGGAGAACCGACCCGTCGAAGATCGCCTCGTCCAGGGTGCACCGGGCCAGGGAGGCATTCCGGGCCACCACGGCGCTGAAGTCGGCGTCGGTGAAGTCCAGGTCGGTCCACTTCACCCGGTCCAGGGTGCTCCCGGCGAAGCGGGCTCCGGTGGGGTCGGCCCCCTCCCACCCGGTCCCGGAGAGGTCGCACAGGAGGAAGGCCGCCCCGGCCACTCCCGCCCGGTCCAGAGTTGCCTCGGCCAGGACGCAGAGCTCCAGCTCGGCCCCTTCCATCCCGGCGCCGGAGAGGTCGATCCCGGACATCTCGCACTCCTTGAATCGGGCCTCGGTGAGGTCCAGCTCCGACCAGGAACGCTCCGGGAGGCGGGAGTTCTCGATCCGGGTCCCGCGGGCCGAAGCCGGACGGCCCGTGGTCACGGTGAAGTCGATGGAGGCCAGGACCCATCCGTCCAGCACGACCCCGTCCAGGGAGGTCCCTTCCAGCATCACCCATTCCAGGTTGAGCTCGGGGAGGAGGGCACCGGCCAGGCGGGCACCCGAGAGGTCGCAGCGGACGAGGCGCGCCCCTTCCCCGCTGGTTTCCTCCAGCCTCGCCCCGGCCAGGGAGCAGTCCTCCAGGAGGGCCCCCTCCAGGTCGGCTCCGGTGAGGTCGGCGCCCTGGAGTCCCACCCCCTCCCACTCGCTCCCTGCCAGGGAGGCGGAGCGGAGGATGGCCCCCTCCAGACTGCAGACCCCGGGGACCAGGTCCTCTGCCGTGAACTCGCCGGCAGCAAGGGCTTCCGGCGTACGAAACGCCTCCGCCAGTTCGGCTTCCGCCTCGAAGCGGGCTCCGGCCAGGTCCGCCTCCGAGAGGTCGACCCCCCGGGCCCGGGTGTTCACCAGGTGGGCTCCGGCCAGGCTGGCCCCAACCATTCGGGCATCCACAAGCGATGCGTCACGAAAGGTGGCTCCCGCCAGGTTGGCACCGGCCAGCGAGGCCTCGTCCAGCTGTACATCCCGGAGGCTCGCCATGGCCAGGTCCACCCCGTCCAGGTTCGCACCACGGAGGTCGAGGCCGTCCAGGATGGCGCCGGCCAGGCTTTCGCCCCTGCCGGCCCGCTCCAGCACCTCCGGGGCCGAGAGCCGCCGGGAGATATTGGGCATGGGCCGGTCCGGCTGCGAGAGTTCCGGATCGAACTCGTCCGGGATCCGGAGGCCGAAGTCATCCATGCTTCGTGTCTCCCAGGTCGGCACCACTGGCCAGTGCATCGGTGAGGCGGGCGCCCAGGAACTCGGCGGCGAAGAAGCTGCCCCCCCTGAGGTCTGTTCGCAGCAGCTCCGCTTCCTCGAAGTTCATCTCGAACCCGTCCGCCCGGGCCAGGCGGGCGTCGATCAGGGATGTCCTCTCGAACCGGGCGGACCGGAGGTGTGCGGCCCAGAAGTCGGCTCCCTCCAGGTCGGCATCGGCAAAGTCGGCTTCCTCCAGGTGCGCCCAGGGAAAGAGGGCCTTCCGCAGCCGGGCCCCGGACCAGATGGACCCGTTGGCCCGGACCTGGGAGAAGTCCGATTCGCTCAGGTCCAGGGCTTCGGCTCCACGGAAGCCTTCCATGACGGCCCTGTGGAAGATCGCCTTACGGGCCCGGGCCCCGTCGAACTCCACCCCCACCAGGGAGGCATCCGAGAGGATGGCCTCGTCCAGGGTGGCGCCCGACAGGACAGCCCCGTCCAGGACGGCCTTCCGCAGGCTCGCACTGGAGAGGTCGGCCCCCGGGAGCCCTGCATCCCGAAATGTCGCTCCGTCCAGCCGGGCTCCCGGAGCCCGGAATCC
>REBX01000105.1 GCA_007692505.1 Gemmatimonadales bacterium
GCTCCTCCGCCAGGTCCTTGGCGAAGAGGATCTGCGCGAGCTTGCTCTGCCCGTAGCCCCGGGTGTGGGCGTTCCCCTCCTCCAGCATGACGTCGTCGAAGTCGATGGGGGACTGGGCCGTGGAGGCCACCTGGATCACCCGCGCCTCGCCCTGCTCCGCCGCCGTGTCCCAGAGCGTCGGGAGGAGCATCCGCGTCAGCAGGAAGTGCGACAGGTAGTTCACCTGGAAGTGAAGCTCGTGCCCGTCGGGACTCTCCTGACGCCCCTGCGCGGGGTCCAGCCAGATCCCGGCATTGGCCACGAGCACGTCGAGCCGGGGGTAGCTGGCCAGGATCTCCTCGCCAAGCGAACGCACGGCATCCATGGATGCGAAGTCGGCAGCGTGGAAGGTGGCCTCACCGGGGCCGGCGTCGATCTCGGCCTTCAGCGCTTCTCCAGCCTCCACGTTCCTCCCGTGCAGGATGACATGGTACCCTTCGGCCCCCAGGGCCCGGGCGACTTCCCGCCCCAGTCCCCCGGTGGAACCGGTCACGAGGGCGACCTTCCGATCGGCCTGCGGCGCCGTGTCTGCCGCGGCGGACTCGGGGGAGGAACTGCAGCCTCCGGATCCCACGGCGAAAAGGACGGCGGCGGCCGCTGCGAGGGGAGAAAGCGAGGTCATGGCGCGCTCCTGGGGTCGAATGGCTTCGGGTCGGGCTAAAGGTCGGACACCTCTGGTCGATGGCCCGGGCCGGGCACCCGAAGGGGCTCCACGGGTAAGCTGGCACTCATCTCCCACGGGAACGAATTCCCACCGGAAGTATGCCACCAACCACAGGAAGGTCCGTTCATCATGACCGATAGCGCAAGCCAGCCCGCCAACCCTCCCGTCGTCGACGCCCTCCGCCAGGTCGTGGCGGACAGCTACGCCCTCCTGGGCCAGACCCACCTCTGCCACTGGAACGTGCGAGGCCCCTCCTTCTTCTCGCTCCATGACGCCTTCGAGGAGCAGTACACGGAACTCTTCGGTGCCATCGACGAGATCGCCGAGCGTATCCGGGCCCTGGGTGCCCTGGCGCCTGGCGGACTCCAGAACCTGGGTCGCATGGCAGGGATGAAGGAGATCCGGGAGGACGCCTCCCCGTCGGAGATGGTGGAGCACCTGGTGAAGGCCAACGAGGGCCTGGTGGGAGACCTGAAGAAGGCTCGGGACGTGGCCGGAAAGGCCGGGGACACCGAGACCGAGGACATGATGATTGCCCGGATCCAGGTCCACGAGAAAACGATCTGGATGCTCCGTAGCTTCCTGGAGTCCTGAAGCAGACCCGCCCCCCCTGGCCCCCTCCCGGCCCGTGAATCCGTGAACCCCCGACGCAATCGCCGCATCATCGAGGTGCTGGAACGGCGGCAACCCGACCTCACCGTGATCATGGAGAGGGTCCACAAGCCCCACAACCTCTCCGCCGTGGTGCGAAGTTGCGATGCGGTGGGAGTGCTGGACGTGCACGCGGTTCCCGCCGAGGGAGGGCTGGGGGGGCTTCACCGGGACACCTCCGGGGGCTCCAACCGGTGGATACGGCTCCACCGGCACCGGGAGGTGACGGACGCCATCGACGCCCTCCACGCCTCGGGCCACCAGGTAGTGGCCGCCCATCCTTCCGACGAGGCCGTCTCCTTCCGGGAGATCGACTACACCCGCCCCACCGCCGTCCTCCTGGGAGCCGAGTTGGACGGGGTCTCACAGGGGGCACTCGACCGGGTGGACCACACCGCCGTGATCCCCATGGCGGGCATGGTCCAATCCCTGAACGTCTCCGTGGCCGCGGCCCTCTTCCTGTTCGAGGCCCAGCGGCAGAGGGAGGAAGCAGGGGCATACGACGCCTGTCGCCTGGACTCCGACACCTTCCAGCGCCTCCGCTTCGAGTGGAGTTGGCCCAGGCTGGCCCGGGGCTTCCGGGAGCAGGGGCTCCCCTACCCCGCCCTTGACGAGGATGGGAACGTCCTGGGGGATGTGACCCCGGTCACCCGGCCCGGTGGGGACTGATCACGGGCTGAGGCGGACCACACTCCAGTCTCCCTCCTCCTGCCTCCGGTAGAGGAAGCGGTCGTGGAGGCGAAAGGCGCCCGCCTGCCAGAACTCCACCTCCCGCGGCCTGAGCAGGAAGCCACCCCAGTGGGGAGGACGCGGAATGGCCTCCCTCCCGTCGTACTGCTCCGAAACGCTCTCCAGGCGGGCCTCCAGCTCCTCCCGACCGGTGAGAACCCGACTCTGTTCCGAAGCCCAGGCACCCAGCCGGCTCCCCCGGGGCCGGCTCGCGAAGTAGGCATCGGACTCCTCGGCGGAAACGCGTTCCACCGGTCCCCGAGTCCGAACCTGCCGTCCCATGGCATCCCAGTAGAAAACCAGGCTGGCCACACCCCGACCGGCGAGCTGGCGGCCCTTTGCCGACCGGTAGTTCGTGTAGAACACGAAGCCACGCTGGTCCAGTTCCTTCAGGAGGACGATGCGGGCATCGGGCCGCCCATCGCCATCCACCGTGGCCAGGGTCATGGCATTGGGATACTCCATTTTCCCGTGCTCCCGGGCCTCCTCGAGCCAACGGTGGAAGGCCACAAGCGGGTCGGGGCCAGGGGGCGCGTGCAGTTGGGCAGGGGCATTGGAGGAGGGGTGTCCACTCATCTGTGTGTCCTGTTGGGTGACTCTGGGTTGGAGGTGCCCTCCAGCCCGAAGAGGCGGAAGGCATTGTCATGGAGGATGGCCCGGGCAGGCACCTCGCCCAGGGACCGGATGGCCTCCACGAGGGGGGCGTAGGTCCGGTAGTGACCCGCGCCGTAGTATGTAGCATCCGTGCCGAAAAGGACCCGGCGGGGCCCTACGCGTTCCACGGCCCGGAGGAAGGCCGCGGGAGGAAGCTGAGCGGTCTCCAGGAAGAGGTTGGCGTCCCCTGAGGCGGCCGCCCGCTCCGCGGCCCGGACCGCGGGTTCATGGGGGCCCCCGAAGCCGGTATGGTAGAGGACCACAGGCACCCGGGGATGGCGACGGGCCATCGCGTGGATACGCTCCGGGGAGGCGCGATCATCCTTTCCGTCGGAGTGCACCACCACCGGCCAGCCGAACGCCTCCGAAGCCTGGAGGAACGGATCGACCTCGAAGGCATCGGCGGGGTATTGGTTCATCTCGGGATGGAGCTTGAGCCCCGTGAAGACCCGCGGGGTCCATCCACCGGTGTCCACTTCGTTGAGGCGAAGGTCCGAAAGCCCCTGCAGGTGGGACCGGACGCCGTCCGGCGACAGCCCGGCATCGGGACGCCCCCAGGCCAGTGCCCGGAGACGGGCAGGGTTGCGTCGGACCACGGCTGCCATGGCCCGGTTTGCAGCGTCCATTGGGAGACCCCGGGTCTTCCCCGGAACGGTGGCGCCATCGATGTTGGAGGCGAGGGCAAGGGCAATTCCACCCTCCTCCAGTTCCGAGAGCAGGGTGGATTCGGAAAGATCATACCCCTCGAACCGGCCAACGTGAGCGTGACAGTCGATCGTGCGAAATCCTGTGTCCACCGAGGCCTTCCAGGCTGGAGTTTGGTGTTGTGGCTCGTCCTTTTCGGGCCCTTTCAACCCACCGCCGTGGAGGCCCAGGAAACGGTCCCGGGCTCGTCCTCCCGAACTGGGGAGGTGCCCCACATGACGCCCCCGGATCATGCAGATTTCAACCAGGCCATCCAGGTGGCCCTTTCGGACCTGGATACGCTGTCGCGGTGTGACGCACCCGGCGGGCGGGACGACACGGATGTCCACCTCCAGAAGCTCCGGACCCTCTACATCCTGGCCGTTGAGGACGAGTCCCGCCTGTCCGTGGCAAGATCGGAGCTGGACCGACTCCGCAAAAGCACCTGGGGCCACGAGAGCGACGGCCACCGGACACTGGAGGCCTATGCGGGGGCACTGGAGGCCCTGGATGCCCGGCATTCGTTCTGGCCGCACAGCCGGCTTCGTCACCTCCGCAGCGGCATGCAGACCCTGGATTCCGTGGTCGAGGAGGACCCCAGGGCCGTGGAGCCACGCTACCTCCGCCTCGTGAGCACCGCCTTCCTCCCCAGGTTCCTGGGACAGAGCGGGAATGTCGACGAGGACCTGGGGGCCCTTGCGCTCCTCCTCCCCGAAGCCACAAGGGACTTCCCCAGGCGGACCTTCGAGGCAATGACCCGCACGGTCCTGGACCTCCTGGAGGAGGACGCCTCCGCCCGTGAGGCCCTGGAAGCCGCCCTGGCCGAGGCCAGGCGACTGGACCGTCCCCTGGCACCGGGCTGCAGTGCGGCCTGATCCGGGCAGTGCCGCAAGCTGGAGGCTGGTGGAGCAGGTGCTGGACCCCTGGCTGGCCCGTCAGCTCCAGGACATCCACGTCGGGCTCCCTCCAGGGACCGAGCCCGCTCCGACGCCCCTGTCCGGCCACCCCCTCCTCCTGGTGGCGAACCACACGAGCTGGTTCGACGGGTTCCTCCTTCGGAGGGTCCAGAGGGCGCTGGCTCCCGGGGCCACCCTCAGGACCCTCATGCTCTCCAGGGAGCTGAAGGGCTGGCGAGGAGGACGCCCCGTCCTCCGACAGCTGGGGGGGACCGGGTTTGATCCTCGTCGGCCCATGACCCTGAGGGCGGCGCTTCGCTCCCTGGAGCCGGCTCGACGGACCACCGCAGGCCTGGCCGTGGCCTTCTTCCCGCAGGGGAAGATCTACCCTTCCTACCGGAAGCCGCCAGGGTTCCAGCCCGGCCTCCGTTTGGTCATGTCCCACCTGGCCCCGGCCACGGTCCTTCCCGTGGGGATCCACCTGGAGACGGGTCGGCATGTCCGGCCTTCGGCCTGGATCCTCTCCGGACCAGCTCTGGCGGTGGAGCCGGGGCAGATCCCATCCGTGGTCCGGGTGGAGTCGGCGGTGGAGGATCTCTGCCAACGGATTCGGTCCCACCTGGCCAGCTGGGGCGAGGAGGCGGAGGCTCACTGGCCCCCAGCGGCGCCCGGAGACTGACTGGAGGGCTGCCGGGGCCGGAGGGGCCCCGGGATCCCGTCGTGGCGTCCATCGATCTCCCGGAGTACGGCAGTGGCGTAGCTACCCGGGGGAAGGGTCATCCGAAGCCGGATGCAGGGCCCCGCGGCGTCCCTCCCCTTCCCCACCTCCGCATGACCCAGAGGAACCACGAGGGCCCTTCTTCCGCCCATGGAGCCGTGGCCCCGGTTCAGTAGCTCGCCCCGAGGACCCACCCCGGCCCGATGGAAGACCCTCCGCTCCAGCCGACCGGGAACCCCTTCGGGGCGGGGACACCGTCGTCCCGGCAACGGGCCGGTGGGCACAAGGGGGGAGGAGAATGCACCCGCCCCGTCCTCCGGGACCGTCTGGAGGCGACCTGCCGGATCCAGGGCCAGGTCCCCGGGAAGGACCCGGCCGTGCAGACGCAGCCGCGCCGCCAGAACATGGTTGAAGATCCTGGACTGAACTGCGTGGGCCAAGAGCCGGCGCAGGCCCCGGGGAATGGCCTTCGCCGCGGTGGCCTCTGAGGCCCCCCGGTGGAGCCTGCGGAGGGCCTCGCGCTGCTCCCGGAAGGACGCGGGCCAGGTCCGGCGAGCCTTCTCCAGCTCTCCGTCCTCCCACGCCTGGCGGGCCTCCCGGATAAGAGGGGTGTCCAGCTCGGACGGACGACCCAGGAGCCAGGAGAGGGCCTCACCGTAGCGCCGGTGGAGGAGGGCTCGGCCCAACGCGTCCGAATCGCCCCGGACACCGAAACGCTGGGGACCGAACCAGTTGGGCACTCCCACCTCCTGGAGCCGGGCCAGCACGGCCTCCGACCGCGCCAGGGCCCGGTCCGACCATCCATCCCCCGTGTCACCCCCGGTGACGCCAACCTCCCCGGTGCCGGGCGGGCGCAGGCGGAGGTCAAAGCGGTTCCCGAGGAGCTCGCCGGTGTGGAGGGGCTCCGGATTCCGGGCCGTCTCCAGCACTTCCACCCCGGGGAGCGACTCCACGGCCCGGACTGCCCCGGAGAGCGCCGGGGCGTCCATCCCTTCCACGGAAACGCTGGTCCACTGGACGGTCACGGCCCGGGCGTCCTTGAGCCCCGCCGTCCCCACCCTGTCCCGGGGGATGCGGAACGCCCGGGCCAGCTGGTCCACCAGTCGGGGCGTGCTCCATCCGGTTGTCTCCACCTTCAGGAAGAGGTGCCCGCCGGAGCCCCCGGGACGACGCGCCGGGACCTCCTCCACCCGGAAGTCCTCGGGGCTGAGGCGCGCCTCCACCGGGACCCCTTCCCCGGGGGTGCAGAGGAAGGGGGAAGGTCCTGGCGATCCCCTCACGTATGTTCGAATCGGCCCAGCTGGAATCGAAGGGAGTCCTCCAGGTCCGGGCGGAGGAAGGAGTAGCCCGTCTCGGTGGCCACCCGAGGGAGGGCCCTCTGCCCGGCCAGGAGGAGCTCTTCGCCCATCTGGCCCAGCAGGGACCGAATGGCAAGGGCCGGAACGGGGAGGAGGGTGGGCCGCCCCAGCACCCGGCCCAGCACATCGGTGAAGGCTGCGTTGGGGAGAGGGTTGGGAGCCGTGGCATTCATCGCCCCCCGGACATCCCCGCGGGTAAGGGCATGGAGGATGAGCCCCACCTCGTCGTCCAGGTCGATCCATGGCATGTACTGCTTTCCGGAGCCCAGACGGCCCCCGACACCGAGCCTGAAGGGGAGGAGGACGGACCCCAGCACTCCTCCCCGGGGCGAGAGGACGATGCCGGTCCTCAGGTGGACCACCCGGATCCCGGAAGCCCGTGCAGGGGACGTGGCCTTCTCCCACTCCCGGGTCACATCGGCCAGGAACCCCTCCCCGGGGGAGTCGGCCTCCCCCAGCGGCTCGTCGCCCCGGGACCCGTACCATCCCACGGCGGAACCAGACACAAGGACCTTCGGCTTCCGCTCCAGGCGGGCCAACGCGGTGGCCAGGGTCCGGGTGCCCTCCCTCCGGCTCCGGAGGATGGCCTCCTTCTTCGCCTCGGTCCACCGGACGCCCACGATGGGCTCCCCGGCCAGGTGGACCACGGCATCGACACCCTCCAGGGCGCCCGAATCGATCTCCCCTGCTGCCGGGTCCCAGCGGACGTCCCCCCGGCCGTCCCGGGTCACCCTCAGGACTCGGTGGCCCAGGGTGGTGAGGAAGTGGCGGAGTTCCGTACCGATGAGGCCGGAACTCCCCGTGATGGCCACGGTGCGGACTCCCCCGGCGGCCTCGGCGCCCCACTGCCCGGCCCGCTCAAGGTCCTCCCGGAGCCTGCGCCCCCTGAATTCGAAGAGGCGTCGGAGGGTCTTCTCGATGTACGCGCCCCCGAAGGCCTCCCCCAGTCCGCCCATGGGGGCCTCCCACTCCACCACGTCCTCCAGGACGGAGGAGGTGTCGTCCACCGCGTGGAAACGGTGCTCGTGGCGCCAGGACCGGAAGGGCCCCTTCACCTGCTCGTCCACGAAGAGTTCGCCCTCCCGGTACTCCACGTGCTCCACCTCCCACCGGAGACGGGCTGGGCCCTGCTTCATGGAGAGGACCACGCGGCTTCCCTCCTCCAGTCCACCGGACGACTCCAGGACCTCCACGTCCTCCCACGGAGGGGAGAGGCGCTGGAAGGCGCCGGGGCGGCCGTGCCAGCGGAACACGGTGTCCACCGGGTGGGGGAGCTGCACCGAATGACGGAAGACGGGCATGGGACCACCTTGCAGGTGTCGAGAGGGGGTCGGATCAGTCCGGACCGGACGGGGTGGAACCCCATCGTCGGAGCCAGGCATCGAGGTCCACCTTCCTGCGAGTGCTCCGGGTGGTCATGGACCTGACCTTCCCGAACACCTCCCGCTCCGGCCATCCCCGATCGTATCGACCCAGTACCCACGAGATCCCCGATGTGGAGTTGGGGTTCCGCCCGTCCACGGCCCAACGGTTGTTCAGGTGGAGGAGGATGCGGAGGGCTTCCCGTGGATGGGCGGTCCACTCCAGGACCTTCTTCCCCCAGAGCATCCGCATGTAGTTGTGGATGGTCCCCCGTCCCCGGAGCTCGCGCTGCGCCGCATTCCAGACCGGGTCGTGGGTGCGGGCCTCCTCGAACTCCGCCAGCTCGTATACATGGGGGCGGGGATCCTCGGCGTGCTCCAGGAGGGTCTCCCGGGCCCAGGCCGGAAGGCGATCCCAGTGCTCCGGGTCGTCCTCGTGCCATGCCGTGCGGTAGCCCAGCTCGCGCCAGGTCACCAGCTCGTCCAGGAAGGCCTCGGCCCCCGCTCCCAGGCCCCACCACCCCTCCCGGCTCCCGGTGGCCTTCTCCGGCAGGCGGGCCGGCGTCCACCCCTCCCCCTCCAGGACCCGTTCCAGGACCTGGCTGGAGGAGAGATGTCCCCAGTGGAGCCACGGGGACAGTCCGCTCCCACCCCCCCGGTCCGGATGGTTCCGGTCCTGGTGGTAGCCGGCCAGCCCCTCGGCCAGGAAGGTGTCCAGGCGCTCGCCGGCCGCCTCGGAACCACCCCTGAACGGGACCGGGGGCACCTGGCGGTCCACCGGGAGGGAGGAGGGGATGTCGTCTGCCGTCAGGAGTCCAACCGGGGCCGGGCTCCAGCGCTGGCGGATCTCGGGGGGCAGGGGCGGGCAGGGCCTAAG
>REBX01000202.1 GCA_007692505.1 Gemmatimonadales bacterium
ACCGTGCTGAGCGCCAGGGCCCGTCGGGAGATGGCCAGGGCCCGGGCGGCAGCCAGCCGATCCTCCTCCGGCTCCAGCTCAACCAGGGCCCGGGCCGCCTCGGGACCTCCCCCCTTCCCCAGCGCCTCCAGCACCCGCTCCCGCACCCCGGGGTCCTCCTCCGTGCGGAAGAGCTCCAGGAGGAGGGGTTCGGACGACTCCAGGGGGAGCTGCCCCAGGGCGAACACCACGTCCCTGCGCACCCGGGGCTCGGGGTCGTCCAGACGCCGCTCGAGGGCCTGCCGGGCGCCCTCGTCCTGCACCGAGGCCAGGGCAAAGGCCGCCCGAGCCCGGACTTCGGGGGCCGGATCCTCCAGGGCCTCGGCCAGACCGGGCCCGTCCCTCCGGAGCTGCAACTCCAGGATGCGGGCCATCTCCTCGGATTCGTGGAGTCCATCCCCGCCCCGGACGTCGGGCTCCAGCACCGGGGGGGAGGGCTCTCGTTCCGCCCGGTCGCAGGCAGGGAGGAACATGAGGATGCCGGCCGCGGCGAGGAGCAGGCAGGCCGCGGTCCGGCGGGGACTCGGAGTGGAGTTCCGACGGTTCATCGACACCTCGGGTGGAGTACACGATTGGGTTGGTGCCCACGAATGGCAGACGGCCCCTCGGGTCCGGGATCCGGACGGACGGTGGGAGGGCCCGTGAGGGGCAGGCCCGAATGATGCACCGGACCCAATGTCACCACAAGCGGGGCCGGCCTCCCGGACCGATGCGGGTCAGCGTGCTCTTCCGGAGGGCCCCCGGAGGGTGGCCAGCGCCACTCCGGCCAGGATCAGGGCCCCTCCCCCCAGGGTGGCCCCGGAGGGACGCTCTGCGATGGCGGGCAGGACCCAGGCGATGAGGGTGGCCCCCACAGGCTCCCCCAGAACGGCCAGGTTGGCCAGGTAGGCCCGGACGTATCGCAGGGCGTAGTTCACCCCGGTGTGCCCCACCAGCATGGGTCCGGCGGCCAGGCCGACGAACACGAGCCAGTCCGTCCGGGAGTAGCCCCGGACGAGGGAGACATCGGGCTGGAGCGACACCACCACCACGAGGACGAGGGCCGCTGCCCCATAGACCAGCGTGACCCAGGATACCAGATCCAGTCGGCGCCTCACGGACCTCCCCACGATGAAGTAGAGGGCGGCGAGGAGGGCGCCCAGCACGGCCAGCAGATCACCCCGGAGAGCCATCCCCCCAACCCCCGTGGCATCGCTCCAGCCGATCCAGCCAGCTCCCGCCGCGGCCACCAGGATCCCGGCCCATTCTCGGGGCGCCGGTCGCTCGCCCAGGAGGAGGCCCGAGAGGAGGGCGACGAAGAGGGGCTGGGTGGAGACCAGGAGGACGGAGGACGCCACGGAGGTGTACTGGATGGACGCGATCCAGCTCCAGAAGTGGAGGGCCAGGAGGACCCCGGCCAGGAGACCCAGGGCCAGGTCGCGGCGGGGCAGGCGGAGGAGGGGCCGCCAGCCGCCGGAGCGCACCGAGAGGAGGAGGACCAGAACCGCCGTGGCCAGGACGAGGCGCCAGAGGGCGATGGCGGAGGCCGGTGCGGTGGTGAAGCGGACCAGGGGAGCGGCCCACGAGAAGGCGACGACGGCGAGCCCCAGGACCAGGACCGGGGGGACCGGCGCGGGGTCGCGGGCGGCTGGGGAGCGGGTGGGGCCGGACATGGAAGGGAAGGTACCGGTCCGGCCCGTCTCCAGGTATCCTTTTCGGCATGGCCTCCCCTTCCTCCCCGTCCCCACCGGATCCCGAGTCCGCCGGACCCGACCCCGTGGCCCGTGGGGAGGGCCCCTCCGTGCCCGACCCCGTGGACTTCCAGGTGCGGCCCTACCGCCCGGCCCGCTGGCTGCCGGGCCCCCACGCCCAGACGCTGGGGGCGCGCATGCTGCGGCCGTCGGATGGGCCCGCTTCCCGCCGGGTCCGCTGGGACACCCCGGACGGCGACTTCGTGGACCTGGACCTGGGAGGACCGGACACCGGAGCCGAGGACGCACCACGAGTCCTCCTCCTCCACGGGCTGGAGGGGTCGAGCCGGCGGGGGTACATCCGGCTCCTGGCCCGGGAGCTTCACGCCCGAGGCCTCCGCACCGTGGCCCTGAACTTCCGTTCGTGCTCGGGGGAGCCCAACCGGAAACCCCGCTTCTACCACTCCGGGGACAGCGACGAGATCCGCTGGGTGGTGGACCGCCTCCGGGCCCAGGACCCGGACGCACCCCTGGGGGCCGCCGGCGTCTCCATGGGGGGGAACATCCTCCTTCGGTACCTTTCGGAGCCGGGGGCCGGAGTGGAAGGGGCAGTGGCCATCTCGGTGCCCTTCGACCTGTCGGCGGGCACGGCAGAGCTGGAGGGGCGGACCACCGGCCGCCTCTACATGCGCTACTTCCTGGGTTCCCTCATGGAGAAGGTCCGGCAGAAGGAGGAGCTCCTCCGAGGGAGGGTCGACATGGAACGCCTCCGGAGGGCCCGGAACCTCCGGGAGTTCGACGACGCACTGACGGCGCCCCTCCACGGGTTCGGCGATGCGGAGACCTACTACCGGGAGGCGTCGTCGGGCCCGGTGCTCCATCGGGTGGGCACACCCACCCTCCTCCTGCAGGCCCGGGACGACCCTTTCCAGCCCTCGGGCCTCCTCCCGGAGGAGGCTGTGGCGAGGAACCACCACCTGGTAGCGGCGTTTCCCGGCCGCGGGGGACACGTGGGGTTCGTGGAGGGCTCGAGTCCCCTCCGACCCCGGTTCTGGGCCGAGGCGGAGGCGGCCCGATTCCTGGCCCACGTCCTGGGTCGTGATTCTGCTTGATTCCAGTTGTTTTTCCGCATTACTGTAGTCAATGGGCCGCCTTCTGGCAGGCCCGGCGTCCTACCCCTTCCCGGAGACCGAGGACCATGCACTCCCCTGCCCCACCCCGACCCCCGGCCATGGTGCTGGGCCTTCTGGCCACCCTGGCCGTCATCGTCCTTCTCCAGCCCCCCGAGGCGGAGGCCCAGACCCGGAGCCTCCATTGGACGGAGACCCGGTCCGTGGAGATGCCCGGCTCCATGGGGATGATGATGCGCGCCTTCTCCTCCGGCGAGGGCGACCGGGAGCGACGACAGGCCGTCCACCTCCAGGGCAGCGCCCTCATCCAGGAGGAGGATGACACCCACGTCTACGTCATGGACCTGGACGCCGGGATGTGGCGCTTCATCGACCACGAGCAGCGCACGGTCATGGAGATGAGCTTCGCCGAGTCCCTGCAGATGGCCGAGGAGTTCGCCGGGATGATGGACGAGGCCCGCATGGAGGCCGATGACGCCATGGCGGAGGCCCGGGCAGACATGGAGCAGTCCCAGGCGGAGCTGGAGGCCGCCATGGAGGAGGCCCGGGCAGAGTTCTCCTTCCAGGTGCAGACGGAGGCCACCGGCGAGGCCCGGGACGTGGGTGGGGTCCTGGCCGAACGCCACCTGCTGGTGGCCGAGCTCGAGGCCAGCGCAGCTCCGGAGGGAGTGGACGAGCCCGAGGGGGGAGCCCTCATCTTCGTGGTGGAACTCTGGCAGAGCGATGACCTCCCCGATGCCGAGGAGCTCTACAGGGCCTGGGCCGAGCAGATGGCCGACAACCCCGAGATGGTGGAGATGGCCCGGGAGCTCTCGGGGATGGGCGAGTCTGCCGGCAGCGAGATGGCGCCCGTCTTCGCCATGTGGGATGCCCGCATCGCCGCCGGCATGGAGGAGCTGGCCCGGGCCATGGAGGAAGTGGAGGGAACCACGGTGCGGAGTTCCATGGTGGTGGCCCTGGTCCCCGATGGTGTGGAATGGACCCGGGATGAGGTCCTGGCGTGGGAGCCCGAGTCCATGGGGGACCGGATGGTGACGGAGGCCACCCGGGAGGCCCGTGAGGCCGCCGTCTCCCAGGCGCGGGATGCCATTCGGGGCCGGCTCGGCCGTTTCGGGGGCGGGGGCGGGGACGATGCGGAGGAGGAGGACCCGCCGGCCCTCCGTCCCATGCTCCGCATGACCTCCGAGAAGCGGGACGTCCGGTCCGACGATGCAGCGGGTGACATCCTGGGCGCCCTCATGGAGCGCATCGAGGGCTACCAGAGGGTCGACCTGGCCAGCCTCCTGGAGCAGGCCGGGGCCGGGGGCTGACACGGGGCCCGGCCCGGGCGTTTGCGCGTCCGGGCCGGGCCTCCCACCTTCGGAGGCAATCCCGTTCACATGTCTCCGGAGAACTTCCATGCGTCCCAGCTCGCCCCGAGGGGTAGGTCGTGCCGTCTCCCTCCTCCTCCTCCTGGTCCTGGCCCCCCTGGCCGCCCCCCCTGCAGAGGCGCAGGACGCCCTCCGGGCCCTGGACCACGACGACTACGATCGGTGGTCCTCCATCCAGCAACAGGGCCTGACAGCAGACGGGGCCTGGCTCCACTACCGGGTGAACCCCCGGGACGGCGACGCCGTGGTCCACCTGGAGCGCGTCGACGGGAGCGAGTCCTTCCAGTTCGAGAGGGGCATCCAGCCCATGACCACCCGGGATTCCCGGTTCTTCCTGGTCCGGATCCAGCCGTCCGACGAGGCCCGGGAAGAGGCGCGGGAAAACCGGTCCGGCCAGCCCCGGGACTCCATCGCCCTGGTGGACCTGGAGTCGGGGGACGTGGAGATGCGGGGACGGCTCAGGAACGCCGTGGTCCCGCCGGAGTCCGACGGCTGGATCCTCCTTCACCTCCACGACGAGGCCCCCTCCGACGACGAGGAGGAGCCCGAAACCGAGGAAGCTCAGGAAGAGGAGGAGGTCGAGGAAGAGGCCGATGACCCCGGCGCGGACCGGGACCGGCCAGAGGGGTCCGAACTCCTCTGGATCAACCTGGCCACCGGCGAGGAACGCTCCCTTCCCGGGGTGACCACGGTGCAGGCCAACGACGACGGGACCCGGCTGGTGTGGGTCGTCTCTACTCCGGAGGGCGAGGTGGACGGAGTGTGGACCGCCTCCGCCGGTGCCCCGGAGCCGGTGGCCCTGCTGGAGGGGGTCTCCAACGTCTCCCGCCTCACCGTGTCCGACGACTGGAACCGGGTCGCCTTCCTCTCGAACCGGGAGACCTGGTCCACGGAGGACGCGGACCTCCTCCTCCACGTGGGGGACCTGACCAGTGGTGGAGTGGCCCCCGTGGTGGCCCGCCCCGGCGACGAGGGCCTCCCCGACGAATGGATCCTCTCCAGCAACGGAAACGTGAGCTTCTCGGACTCGGGGGCGAGGGTGTTCTTCGGCACGGCCCCCCGGCCGCCCTCCGAGCCCGACGAGGACCAGGAGGACGAGGACCGGGAGCTCACCACGGAGGAGGAGCTACTGGAGGACGTGGTCGTGGACATCTGGAGCTGGCACGACGGTTTCCTCCAGACCCAGCAGCTCCAGCAGCTGAACCAGGAGCGGAACCGCACCCACCTGGCCGTGGCACACCTGGAGGAGAACCGACTGGTGCAACTGGGAGGGCCCTCCCTCCTTCAGGTCAGCCCAATGGCCGGAGGAGACGGGCGCTGGGCCCTGGGGCAGGACGACATCCCCTATCGGCCCCGGGTCTCCTGGGACACCCGGTACGTGGACGTCTACCTGGTGGACCTGGAGACCGGCGACCGGGAGCTCCTCCTGGAGGAGATCCGGGGCTCGGTGTCTTCGTCGCCCACCGGTGCGTACGTCGTTTGGTGGGACGGCACGGCTCGGAGCTGGATGACGCTGGACGTGAAGACCCGCCGGGTGGTGGAGGCCACCCGGCCCATCCCCCGGGCCATCTACAATGAACTGAACGATACCCCGTCCCCTCCGGGATCGTACGGGACCGCAGGCTGGACCGAGGGGGACGAGCGCTTCGTGGTGAACGACGCCTACGACCTCTGGTCCGTGGACCCGTCCGGCGAGGCTGCGCCGGAGAACCTCACCGGTGGGTACGGCCGGGAGAGCGGGATCCGGCTCCGCCTTGTCCGCCTGAACTGGGACGAGCCGGAGATCCCCCTGGGTGAGGAGGTCCTCCTCTCCGCCTTCGACACCTGGACGAAGGCGGACGGCTACTACCGGGCCTACCTGGACGGCGCCGCACCCCAAAGAATCGTCCTGGAGGACCTGGCCTTCGGCGGTCTCCAGAAGGCGGAGGACGCAGACCGCCTCCTCTTCACCAAGCGCACGTGGCGCCAGTTCCCCGACCTCTGGGTCAGCGACACCGACTTCCAGGGCCGACGGCAGATGACCGACGTGAATCCCCACCAGGCGGAGTACGCCTGGGGCACCGCAGAGCTCGTGGACTGGACGTCGTCGGACGGCGAGACCCTGCAGGGCATCCTCTACAAGCCAGAGGACTTCGATCCGTCCAGGGAGTACCCCATGATGGTGTACTTCTACGAGCGCTCCTCCAACGGCCTCCACAACCATTTCGTCCCGGGCACCGGTACCTCCATCAACCGGACGTTCTACGTGAGCCGGGGCTATGTCCTCTTCGTCCCCGACATTCCCTACAAGGAGGGGTATCCCGGCGAGAGCGCCATGAACGCCATCGTGCCCGGCGTCCTATCGGTGGTGGAGCAGGGCTTCGTGGACCGGGACAGGATCGGGGTGCAGGGGCACTCGTGGGGCGGCTACCAGATCGCCTACATGATCACCCGAACGAACCTCTTCGCGGCAGCGGAGGCCGGGGCGCCGGTGACGAACATGACCAGTGCGTACGGCGGGATCCGCTGGGAGAGCGGACGGGTGCGCCAGATGCAGTACGAGCAGGGGCAGAGCCGCATCGGTGCCAGCCTCTGGGAGGCCCAGCACCGCTACATCGAGAACTCGCCCCTCTTCACCGCCTACAAGGTGGAGACCCCCCTCCTCATGCTCCACAACGACGAGGACGGTGCGGTGCCCTGGGAGGAGGGGATCCAGTTCTTCGTGGCCCTCCGGCGCCTGAACCGCCCCGTCTGGCTCCTGAACTACAACGGGGAGGCCCACGGCCTCCGCCAGTCCCACAACCAGCGGGACTGGACGATCCGGATGCAGCAGTTCTTCGACTACTACCTCATGGATGCCGATCCGCCGGTCTGGATGGTGGACGGCGTGCCGGCGGTGGAGAAGGGTCGCACGCTGGGCCTGGACCTCGTGCGGACCGACGACAACGACGACGACAATGGGGGCAACCCCCGCTGACACGGGAGCCTGGGGGCCGGGCCAGCACATGCTGCGAGCCCGGCCCCCACCCCATCCAGCGCCGACCCGTCCTGCACTCCGGTGCAGGTCAGTCCGCGGAGCCTGCCGGGTCGGACGGAAGGAAGGCCCGGTGCCAGGACTCCGCGGCAGGCCGCTGGAAGTCCCCCCGCCGCACCTCTCCAAGGCGGGAGAGGGTGGGGTCGAAGACGGGCGTGTCCCCGTCGATCTCACCCCGCTGGGCCCCGGCCCGGAACTCGCTCCGGCTCACCCGCTTCACGACCTGCGCGCCCTCGTCGCCCGGGGCACGGAAGAAGACGGGGCCACCCCCAACCATCTCCAGCCCCAGCGCCTCCTCCAACTCCCGGAGTCGGCGGAGAAGGGCGTCGATGGAGCAGCCCGACGGCGCTTCCACTCCCTCGTCGACGGCCACCATGAGGAACCGCCCCAGGACCCAGGAGCGCCCCGCAGACAGGGGGTGTCCGTGGGCTCGCCAGCCGCCCAGGAAGTCATCCACCTCCTGGAGGAGCCGGGACTCCTCCTCGGGGGCCAGGGGCCGGTCCGTCCCGAAGACCCAGAGACGGGCAGTATCGGGGAGCGCCTCGAAGGCAGGATCGGTGGCAGCGGTTCCGGAAGTGTTCGTCATGATCAGATTCCCTCGTCCATGTCCACGTCGGCCGGTCCCGCTTCCAGGGCCGGCGGAGCGTCCTTGTCCAGGAGGATGGCGACCCAGCGCAGGTCCTGCGTGTTCTCCAGCATGATCTTCACCACCATGGTGAGGGGCACGGCCAGGAGGGCTCCCACCGGGCCCCAAACCCAGGCCCAGAAGAGGAGGGAGAGGATCACCACCAGGGTGGAGAGCCCCAGGCGCCGTCCCAGGAGCTGCGGCTCCAGGAGGTTCCCGAAGACCAGGTTGATCCCCCCGTATCCCGCAGCCACCAGGACCGGGGTGAACCCGCCGAACTGGATCATGGCCAGGAGGACCGCCGGTATGGCCGCCAGGATGGACCCGATGGTGGGCACGTAGTTGAGGACGAACCCGATGAGCCCCAGGAGGATGGGGAAGTCGAGCCCCATGATCCAGGCCCAGAGCCCGATGGTGATCCCGGTGGCCAGGCTCACCAGCGTCTTGATCACCAGGTACTCAAGCACCTCCCCCGTGATCTTGTTGAACCGGCCCAGGTCGCGTCCACCCTTCCCCAGCACCGCCCGGAACTTCTCCGGGAACACCGAGGCCTCGGCCAAAACGAAGACCAGGATCAGCATGACCAGGAAGGCGTTGGACAGGAGGGTGGCGATCCGCTGGATCGTGCCCCCGGCCAGGTCCATGA
>REBX01000224.1 GCA_007692505.1 Gemmatimonadales bacterium
AGTGCCGGGCCTCGGATCCGCCTGAGTGGGGGGCCAACGCCATCTACAGCATCGAAAACGGACGGATGGTCTTCCGGAGCTACTACAAGCTCCCGGCTCCCCAGTCCGATGTGGAGAACTGCGTGGCCCACAACGGATCCCTCATCCCGGTGCCGGGCCGGGATATCAAGGTCCAGGCGTGGTACCAGGGCGGGATCTCGGTCTTCGACTTCACCGATCCAGCCAACCCCTTCGAGATCGCCTTCCACGATCGAGGCCCGGTGAACGAGGAACGGATGGAGAGTGCCGGCCCCTGGTCGGTATACTGGTACAACGGCCTCATCGTGAGTTCGGAAATCGCCCGGGGACTCGACGTATTCGAAATGGTCCCGAGCCACCACCTCACTGCAAACGAGATCGAAGCGGCCAACACCGTGCGCATGGAGGAGTTCAATCCCCAGGGGCAGCCCCGGAAGGTGTGGCCCCCGTCCTTCCCCCGGGCCCGGGCACTGGTGGATCAGTTGGAGCGATCGGGCGGGCTCCCCGCTTCCCGCATTGGGGAGGTTCGGGCCGAACTGGATCGGGCCGAGGCCGAACCGGGAGCTACGCGCCACGGGATCCTGGAAGCCCTGGCCGGCGCCTTGGCCGGTGAAGCCGGGACCTCCACGGACCAGCGACGGATCATCCTGCTCATCGAAGCGGTCGAAGACCTTCTGGGATCCTGAGTCCCAGGGGGTGGAGGCCCACCCCAAACCCTGACGTGCCAGACCGCGCCGGGATCGCACGCTGGACCCTTCGTGACGCCCAGCTTCCGGTTTGTTACGCGGTTTGTTACTTCGCCCTCGAAGTACCCACGAAAAAAGCACTGCCCCGTGGCGGTAAACCCGCCTGGGGCAGTGCTTTCCTCGGGAGTGGGCCTGGGTAGACTCGAACTACCGACCTCACGCTTATCAGGCGTGCGCTCTAACCACCTGAGCTACAGGCCCCGAAGGCCGACAAAGTTAGACGAAGGCGGGGATCCGTTCAACCCCCGGGGTTGCGCGCCCTCCTTCCCGGAAGATCCTTCCGGGTCCCTGCAGGATTTGCCGGGACGGGAGTGGGGACGACGGGCCGCTGGCCATCCCCAAGAATGCGGCACAAACCCAATCCCCACAGTGATTTGAAGAAGATCCTCCGAGGATGGCATGGAGGGTGCAACTGGAGCTGGGCAGAAGTGCGATGATGGGAGGAGGGTGTTCCGGCTCGTCGGTCAAACGGGGAGACACCGTTACGGGGACTCGGCGGGTCGGGCCCCTCCTCTCCATCTCGCACGTCCCGCCCGAAAGAGACAGAGGCACGGGGCACCAACGGACCCAGGGTCCGGCCCCGAGACTTTCATCCATCCCGGAGCACCGTCATGAAACCGTCCAGCCCCCGACGCATCCTCCAATCCGGCCTGATCCTGGCCTCCACCGCTCTTCTGGTGAGCGCCTGCGCCCACGTCAAGCAGGACGAGTTCGAGGCGGAGATCGAGCAGGTCCGGCAGGAGATCCGCGATGGCGATGCTGCCGTGGAGGCGAGGCTCGGCACCCGAATCGACGAGGTGGATGCTCGCCTGAATGCCCTGGAGAGCGACCTCATGGCTCTCCGGGACGAGTTCGAGGTCACCGTCGAGCGCATGGAAACGGCTCTTCGCTTCAACACCCCGGTGCACTTCGACTTCGACGACGACCGGGTGCGAAACCAGGACAGGCCCGTCCTGGAGCGCTTTGCCGCCGTGGTGTCGGAGCACTACCGGGGCGCGACGATCACGGTGGAGGGCTTCACCGATCCGTCGGGACCCGCCGAGTACAACCTTCGGCTGGGCCAGCGCCGCGCTGACAACGTCCGGAGCTTCCTCCAGGCAGAGGGCCTCTCCTCCGACCAGCTTCGCGCAGTGAGCTACGGCGAGGCCTCCGACCGGCAGATCGTGCCCGGTGCAGCCGGCCCGGGATCCGAGGGCTGGCAGAACAGGAGGGTCGCCCTGGTCATCGACTTCGGCCCCGACTCCGGCGAGCGTCCCGTGGCCAGCCGGCCCGACTCGTCGCGCTGACCCCGAGAGACCTGCAGGCGCCCCTTGCAGGGGGCGCCTGCACCAGACAGTCTGAGCAGGAGGTCCGGAGCATCCGGGCCTCCTGCTCTCTGGTTTTTCCACCTTGTGCCACCGGGGCTCCATGGAACATCCTCCCCGCATCCTCGTCGTCGACGATGACCTCACCTTCAGGGACGTCCTGGAGATGCGGCTGGAGTCCTGGGGGTACCAGGTGAAGGTGGCGGATCGGGCCAGCTCGGCCGCCGGCATCATTCGGGGATGGCAGCCGGACCTGGTCCTCTCCGACGTGGTCATGCCCGACGTGTCCGGCATCGAGCTCCTGACGAGCCTCCGGGAAGATGCCCCCCACCGGCCCGTGATCCTCCTCACCGCCCATGGCACGGTGGAGATGGCCGTGGAGGCCATGAAGCTGGGCGCCGTGGACTTCATCACGAAGCCCTTCAACCACGAGCACCTGAGGGCCGTGGTGGAGGAGAGCCTGGACGCGGCCCGTCGGCGACGGAAGGACGCTCCGGCCAGGGAGGGGACACCTCCCGGGCGGGACCGGGGCGAGCTGGGGTACGGTGATTTCGTGGGCCGGAGCGACGCCATGCAGGAGGTGTACGAACTCCTCCAGTCCGTGGCCGAGTCCGACGCCGGGGTCCTCATCACCGGCGAGAGCGGGACCGGCAAGGAGCTGGCGGCCCGAGCCATCCATCGGGAGAGCAGCCGCTCCGACGGCCCCTTCGTGGCGCTGAACGCCGCCGCCATTCCCCGGGACCTCATGGAGAGCGAGATCTTCGGGCACGAGAAGGGCGCCTTCACCGGTGCCACCCAGGCCCGCGAGGGGGTCTTCGAGATGGCCGACGGGGGGACCCTCTTCCTGGACGAGATCGGGGAGATGCCCCCGGAGCTCCAGCCCAAGCTCCTCCGGGTCCTGGACGAGGCTCGCCTCCGCAGGGTGGGGGGCAGGAAGGAGCTCAGCTTCGACGTCCGCCTCCTGGCCGCCACGAACCGCGACCCCAGGGAGGCGGTCCGGGAGGGACTCCTCCGGGAGGACCTCTTCTTCCGGCTGAACATCCTGACCGTCCACCTCCCTCCCCTCCGGCAGCGGGCCGGCGATATCCCCCTCCTGGCCCGTCGCTTCGCCCGGCAGTTCTCCGAGAAGCACGGGGGGCCGGAGCGCTGGCTGGAGGAGGACACCCTGGACCTCCTGGAGGAGCATCCGTGGCCCGGGAACGTTCGCGAACTCCGGAACGTCATGGAACGGGCCGTGGTGCTGTCGCGGGACGGGGGCATCACCCCCTCCCACCTCCCGCCCTGGATCCGGGAGGGTGAGGGCACCCTGGCGGAACAGGACTGGACCTTCCCCGAAGGCGCCACCGTGGCGGAGGCGGAGCGGGAGCTCATCCTCCGCACCCTGGACGAGACCGGGAACAACAAGGCCGAAGCGGCACGCCGCCTGGGGATCAGTGTCCGGACGATCCGCAACAAGCTGAAGAGCTGGGACATCGACCGGTGAGACTCGTCACCCGGATGGGGCTGGGCATCGGGCTCCTGGCCGCACTCATGGCCGGGACCGTTGCCTGGCAGATGTCCACCATCCGGACGCTGGAAGTGGTCACAGAGGACCTGGCGGAGACGAGCCTGGAAGCTGCCCGGGTCTCCATCCGCCTCCTGCAGGCCCTGGAGGGAGTGAGCGAATTCTCGGCCAAGGCCACGGTGCTGGCCGACCCGGACTACCGAGCGCAGTGGGACACCTGGGAGTCGGCGGCCGAGTCCGAACTGGCCCGGCTCTCCGCCCTGGGGCTCGAAGGGGAATCTGGGGCGGAGCTCACCCGGATGCTGGCCGCCTGGGAGGACTACCTGGAGGCCGCCCGCCCCCTCCGACCACTTCCCGATGCCGACGCCTCGGACCCCCTGCCGCCCCCACTGGACGCCGACGCCCCGGAAGCCCTGGACCGGGTCTCGGCCCGTCTCGAGGGACTGAGGAATCGGACGGACCGCCTCGTCACGCTGGTAGAGGCCGAGGTCCGGGATCGAACCTCCGAGGCCAGGGAGGCCGCCCGGCAGGCCGGCGACGTCTCCCGAATCGCGGCTGCGGGAGGCATCGTCCTGGCCCTCCTCACCTGGCTCCTCCTGTGGAGATCCATCTCCCCGCGCCTGCGCCGCCTCACCGGAGGCACCCGGGAACTGGCGCAGGGCCGCTTCGAGCACAGGATCCCCGACAGGGGAAGCGACGAGCTCGCCCTCCTGGCCCGAGACTTCAACCTCATGGCCCGGAAGCTCGGCGAGCTGGACGAGCTCAAGAAGGACTTCGTGTCCCACGTCTCCCACGAACTCAAGAGCCCCCTGGCCGCCATCCAGGAAACGGTGAAGGCCCTCCAGGACGAGGTCGCCGGGCCCCTGACCGAACGGCAGGCCCGGCTCCTGGGCCACGCCCGCGGTAGCGCGGACCGCCTGGGAACCATGATCGGCAACCTACTCACCGCCTCCCGTCTGGAAGCAGGGGGCGAGAGTTGGGACCCCGTCGTCCACGACGTGGAGCGCATCGTCCGGCAGGTCTTGGCCGAGACGGAGCCGGTGGCCGCAGAGAGGGACGTCCGGGTGGCGGTCCGGGTCCGGACCCGGGAGACCGAGGCTCTCTGTGACGGCTCGGGGCTCCGGGACGTGGTCACGAACCTCCTGACGAACGCCCTGAAGTTCACGGCTCCGGGGACCCGGGTGGAGGTGAGCCTGAACCGGACCCCGACCCTCCCCGACTCCATGCCGGCAGGGGAACGCACGGCCATGGGGACAGCCCCGGGCCCCTTCCTCCTCCTGGAGGTGGTGGACGAAGGTCCCGGGATCCCGGAGGCGCACCGGGAGGCCATCTTCCGGAAATTCCACCAGATCCAGGGGGGGGAGCGCCGGATCGATGGCCAGGGGGTCGGGCTGGGGCTCGCCATCACCCGCCGCATCGTCCGGGCCCACCAGGGGGCCGTCTGGGTGGAATCGGTGGACTCCGGCTCCGGGGGTGCCCGCTTCCGGGTCCTCCTCCCGGTGACCCCGCCCGACTGGGCCCACCTCGCCGGACCCGAAGGACCCGACGCCGGGTAGGGAATGACATGCGCCATTTCCCTGCAGCCCCGGTCCTTCCCCTCCTGGTCGCCCTCCTGCTTTCGGGGTGTGCCCGGACCTCCTCCCCTCCCGAAGCGCCCACCCCGGCTCCGACTGCCGCGGAACAGGCCGAAGGGGAGGATGGGGCCACCCGGGATGCTGCCGTCCGGTCCGAAACCGAGGCCCTCCTGCGCCAGGACGCCCTGGACTTCCTGGATGCCGGCGACCTGGAGGCGGCCGCCGAGTCCTGGGAGGCCTTCCTGGCATTTCGGGGGATGGAGCCCGGCGCAGAGGAGGCCCTCTGGTGGCTCGCCGTCCTCCACATCCTCCCGGACAGCCCCATCCAGGCCCCCGACGAGGGCCAG
Organism: Gemmatimonadales bacterium; assembly: GCA_007692505.1. Lineage (GTDB taxonomy): Bacteria > Gemmatimonadota > Gemmatimonadetes > Longimicrobiales > Gaopeijiaceae > REBX01. Next base: position 5,494 of record REBX01000224.1, read on the forward strand.
GCCCGGCTGGCGGCGCTGGCGGAGCGATTCCCCGAGACCATGGAGGGGCAGCAGGCGCGCCTCATCATCCTCCTCATGACCGAGCTGGAGGAGTCCCGCCGGGCAGCACAGGACCAGGCAGAGCGTCTGGAGGAGCTGGCCCGGACCATGGAGGAACTCCGTCGGATCGACCTGAACCGACGGCCCGGGGGCGGCCGGCCCTGATGTGGCCGTGGCTCAACTCCCCTCCGGCTCCACCACCACGTCGGCCGTTCCTGCCGTGCAGTCCCGGACCTCCCGGACGACTCGCTCCAGGTCGTCGCAGGGCACCGCCAGCTCCAGCGTGACCCGCCGACCCCAGTCGTCGGACACCCTCTCCACCCCGTGCTCCTCCAGGAGGCGGAGCACGGCGTCCACCGCGTCGTACCCCAACCGGATTCGCACCGGAACCCGGTCCACCCGCTCCACAAGCGGGAGGGAGGCCAGAGCGAGCTGGACCCCGCCGGAGTAGGCTCGGCCCAGTCCCCCACGCCCCAGCTTGACCCCACCGTAATAACGGGTGACCACGGCGACGACCTCCCCGACCCCCGAGTGGAGGAGGGCGTTCAGCATGGGGCGACCTGCGGTCTGGTGCGGCTCTCCGTCGTCGCTCATCCCCACCCGGGCAGTGGAGCCGGGCGGACCCGCCACGAACGCCCAGCAATTGTGCGTGGCGTCGGAGAACTCGTCCCGGACCTCCTCGATGAAGGCACGAGCGACCTCCTCGTCGGGAGCGGGCCCCACGGTGGTGACGAACCGGCTCCGGCGGATGGACTCGGAGACCCGATGTCGACCCTTCGGCACCGGGTACCGATCACTCACCGGACCGGGGGTCCGGGGTGCCGGATGTCAGTCCCAGTCGTCGGAGGGGCGGGACTTGCGAGGGGCGTCGTCCTCGTCGTCGTCCTCGTCCCAGTCATCCCACTCGTCATCGTCCCAGTCGTCCTCGTCATCCCAATCGTCGTCCTCGTCCAGGTCCTCGTCGTCGAGTTCGTCGTCCTCGTCCAGGAAGAGGGTGGACAGGGAGGGCAGGTCCTCGTCCAGCCAGACCGTGAGGTCCGTCATCTCCAGCTCCTTCGGGTTGGGTCCGGTCGGGGGGATGGGAAGCCGGGAATCCGCCGGCTCGGTGCGCTAATCTCCACCGGTGCCCCGGATAAAGTCAAGCACCGGAGAAGCCTTGAAAAACCGGGATTGACAGGAGGTTTCAGGGTGGCTCCAGGGGAGACCCGGCGGGTGGCCCGCCACCCCGCCCGAAACTACCTTTTCCAGGTCCGTCCCTCCCCCTTCCGGACGTGCCCCCATCCCACGGAGAGAACCATGGTCCCATCCTTCCCGCTTTCCCGCCTCTGGCGGGCTCCGAGTGGCTGCCTGGCCGTCGTCGTCCTCCTGGCCCTGGCTGGATGCGGGGACCTCCCCCAGGCGCACGGAGACGCGAACGCCGTCATCGTGGGGACCGGTGAGCCCCTCTGGGAGGAGGTGGGCGAGGCGGTGGAGACCACCCTCCAGCCCACGATCCAGACGATCACCGACGAACGGCGCTTCCGGGTCACCTGGCAGGACCCGTCGGACGGCCAGCTCTGGGGGAACCTCCGGCGGTTCCGACAGATCCTCCTCATCGGGACGGCAACGGACCCCTGGATGGAGCGGGCGGTGGACCGGCGAACCGGAGATGAGGCCCTCTCGCCCCCGCAGCTCCTCAGGGCCCGGAACGTCTGGGCCCGGGGGCAGACCGCGTGGATCCTCCTCCTCTCGGAGGACGGTGGGGCCGAGGAGGTGGAGCCCCTCCTGGAGGAGCTCTCGCGTCGCATGGACGAGGACTTCCGGCGCTACGCCCGGAACCGGATGTTCGTATCGGGCGTGGACACGGTCCTGGCCGATTCCCTGGCGCAGAACGTGGGCTTCGGCCTCATCCTGCCCCAGGTGTACCGGTACTCCACCCAGGCCGATGTCTTCCGCTTCCGGAACGACAACCCCACGCCATCGGAGCTCATCCGGGAGGTGGGGGTCACCTGGACGAGCCCCATCCCCGACGAGCTGCCCGGGGGCAACGACATGATGGAATGGCGCCTTGCCTTCGCCGACGCCAACTATCCCCAGCCCCAGATCGTGGACACGACCGCCACCATGACCCACAGGGTTCGGGAGTTCGACGGGATCGAGATCGTGGAGTTCCAGTCGGCGTGGCGGGCCCCACCCGGGGAATGGCCGGCCGGGGGACCCTTCATCACCCGGGCCATCCCCTGTCCCGACCAGGACCGGCTCTACTGGCTCGACGCCTGGCTCTACGCACCCAACCGGGACAAGTACGAGTACATGATCCAGCTGGAGACGATCCTGGACACCTTCCGCTGCGGTGAGACCCCAACCGTGCCCGAGGAGGCCCTGGAGGTGGACCCCGCCGAGCTGGGGGATCCCGACGACTTCGACGACGAGCCCGAGACCGACTGACCCGTGTCCTTCGTACACCTCCACACCCACTCGGAATTCTCCCTCCTGGACGGGGCGAACCGCCTGACCGACCTGGTCCGGCGAGCTCTCCACTTCGAGATGCCGGCCCTGGCCCTCACGGACCACGGGTGCATGTACGGGGCCTGGCAGTTCCAGAAGGAGGCGCGGAAGAACGGCCTCAAGCCCATCATCGGGATGGAGGCCTACGTGGCCCCCGGGCACCGGACGGACCGAACCCGGGAGACCCACCGGGACCGGAACTATTACCACCTGGTCCTCCTTGCCCGGGACCGGGCGGGCTACCGGAACCTGGTGAAGCTCTCCTCCATCGGGTACACGGAGGGTTTCTACCACAAGCCCCGGGTGGACCGGGAGGTCCTGGAGGAGTACTCGGAGGGGATCATCGTCACCTCGGCCTGCCTGGCCGGGGAGATCGCCCAGAGCCTCCTGGCGGACGACCTGGAGTCGGCCCGGGAGGCAGCGGCCTGGTACGCGGAGGTCTACCGGGTCCGGTACTAC